>NZ_JAXBLX010000042.1:0-40689 GCF_037027555.1 Halalkalibacter kiskunsagensis
GAAAATCATTTACTTGGGATAAATTCAGACTCTTTCTTACTAAATATCCATTACCTTACGCAAGAGTTAAGGTTAATATTTATGAAATAAGAAAAGAGATTAGCTATATTTTGTGAATGATAACTCGGAAGAGCCGTGTGCGTTAATAGCGCAAGCACGGTTCTGTGAGGGGGGAGGAACACAATCTACCGAGAGGTAGAGAGGTTCCCTTCTACTCGACTTGTTGAACAAGCGTGGAAGATTAAGGTGTATCTTTTGTTTTAGCATTTGTTTTATTGTTTTTGTTATAAATTTCAAGTATAATTTGGTTGGTTAACCAAACAACAAAGAGGTGATGTAATGAATACAAGGGATAAAGGTAAACGCCAACGATTAATAGATTCTGCATATAAAGAGTTTAGCACTAAGGGTTTTAATAATACTTCGATAAAGGATATTGCTAAAAATGCTAATATAACACCAGGATTGGTTCATTATTATTTTAAGAATAAGGAAGAATTACTTTTGTCTGTTCAGAACGATATTCAAACCAAATACCACAGAAAATATGGTACAGAAGAAATTTCCCAAATTAACCCTACAGAAGTTTTACTTGAAATTAAATCTAGGGTGGAAAATGACCCACTGTGGTATCTATGGAGATACGAACTTTATTCTCTGGGGTTAAAAGGAGAGCCATATCAAAAGGAAGTTATGAACATTTTACAAAATGGAAGAGAGAGTCTGTCAAAACCTTTGCAAAATTTAATAAATAATCCTAGTAAGGCACATGCTCTAGCGAGTATTTTGTTAGCCTGTTTTGACGGATTAGCCCTTCAAAAAATAATAGATAATGAATTTGATATAGATAAAACTTATGAATTATTGATAGAGATTTCAAATGGACTTTTAGAGGGTGAGTAGGTAGTAGTATTGTTAATTATAGACCAAGGGGAGCAAAATCCAATGAAAAAAGCAATTGTTTTATTAGTCATTATACTGTTTCTGCCTATTAATGCCTTTGCGAATACGGATGATACTAGGCAAAAAATAGAAAAATATATAGAGAATTCTTTAGATACATATAACATTCCTGGAGCATCACTGAAGATTATTAAAAATGGAGAAAACTTCTATCAAGGTAATTGGGGAATAATGAGCAATGGGGCAAGTGTTACTTCAGATACACCCTTTCTTATTGGTTCATTAAGCAAACCGATAACAGCCTTGGCTATCATGAAGTTAGTGGAAGATGGCAAAATCAAGCTGGACGAACCAATTCAGACTTATATTCCATCGTTTAACTATCAAACAGAAAGTTCAAAAAAAATTACAGTGTTGCATCTATTAGAACATACAAGTGGTATTAGTAGATATGATGGTTTTAAAGTTACAGACGTGGAGAGAGAGAGCATGGTAGCAATCACTCAAGCAGTTACAGAACTGAGTGGTGTGGAGCTGTTTCACGAGCCTGGAGAGGTTTATGAATATAACTCTGCTAACTATTTACTCTTAGGAGCAATCGTTGAAAAAGTGACGAACCAAACCTTTTCAGAATATTTGAATCAGAGTATTTTTACACCCCTTAGCATGAATCATTCGGCTGCTGACTATAAAAGAATAGTTGATAAAGGGTACGTATCTGGATTCGAGTCATGGTTCGGCAAACCGATAAAAAGTGACGGTTTTTATGATAATGCGGGAGCACCATACGGCTATATAGCTTCAAGTACAAATGACTTGTCAAAGTTTTTAACATTCATGTTAGAGGGTGGAGACTTATTATCAGAACAATACCTCGAGTTAATAAAAAATCCGCCAGAAGAAGGTAAAACATATGGCTTAGGTTGGCGTTTTTCTAAAAAGGAACATTTTCCTTTCCATGGGGGAGCAACATCCGATTTTAGGGCAGAAATGTTCTTTATACCAGAACAAGATGTTGCAGCAGTCCTTTTGACAAATAAATATCATATCATGGATGATTATCAAGTTTATTACATGATGGAAGGGATTCGTTCTATAATGAATGGGACTGAACCTGGTGAGTTATCGAAACCAGGTAATAGTCTTCAATGGATTATTTTGGCTGTAACTATTCTATTAGCAGTTTTAACTGTAATCCATATAATTATTAGACGTAAGAAAATTGTAAGTAAGAAGTGGTCTTTCACCTATGGTATCTTAATATTTATTTTCGCAGTTGGGATTATACCTATTCTGACTTATGTTATGAATAGTCCATGGAGAACTATTCGAATTTTCGCACCAGATGTTGCAATGTTAGTTAATATTTTAGTTGTTATAGTTGCGACAAATGGAATCATACCATTTATTGTAAAGTCCTTTCCTGAAATATCTATAAAAAAATTAATTCAATAAATGATTTATTTACAAGATTGTGAATAAATGTACTTAAAGTAACGGGGGCGTTAGTGCAACAAAACCTAACTCTGTTGTTGTGGTAAATGAGGTCATTTGTCGTACAAAAAAAGGATAGGCAAAGCAGTTATCCTCACTGCTCTCCTATCCTTCTTCTTTTGCCCTTTTAAATGTGTAACATTTTATAAATAAACTACAATATAAAAGGTTTTAATCATTTACTTGACTTTTAATAAAAAAAAATAGGGTGTTTTTTTGGCAGTCTAAAAGTTTTAACTTTTGGACGGTAAGCCCAGCTAATATTCTCATGTAATAAAGGTAGCTGGGATGATGTGCAAATTAACACTTAAAATACGTGCAAAATATCTCCAAAAGTTACAGGTCATATCAAAAACCATGGTTTTTGAAAAAAGTTCGTAAATAAATAAAGTCACTTTGATATGAGTGTTTCTCCATTTTCTTCAATTAATGCGATAAACACTTGATTGTGGATCGCCCATTCACTTTGACCGTAGAACTTTTTGATCCTGAGATGCTGCTTAATCCATTTGAAAAACAACTCAATCGCCCATCGTGATTTATACATCTCTGAAATCTCTTCGGCACTTAAATCAAAACGATTCGTAAGTAACTGAAGTTCGTTTCCTTTTGAATCAATCACTCTTAAAAGACGAAAGTAATTCTCCGTGCGGTTTTGAGTCGTACCAATCAACACCATTTGATCGGACAGAACCGTCGTATCCTCGGGTAGTTTAAAATCGTAGACTTCTCGTATGACTGCGTTTTTACGTAGCCTGGATAGAAAGAAATAGCCATCGTCTGTCATGCGATCAAAACGTTCATAGTCAAGATAGCCCCGGTCAAACACATACAGGCATTCCTTGTCATCGACCATAATTTCTAGTTGACCACGATCATGTTCCTTTGCCGTAGTTAGCACAGCCTTTTCAGGATAGGAAACCCCTTTTTCCATAAATACAAGGCGCAAATGTAGCTTTATTCCTGCTTTTGTTTTCCGAAACTCTGCCCATTTATGATTGGTCAAATTTAGTGGCAATGTACTGGAATCAATGATTTTTAACGGCATGACGAGTTTGGTATAGTGTGTTTTGGCATGAATTTGTGCGACCAAATCAAGGAAAAGAATTTGGAATAAATCGGGATTCATCCCATTTAATCGTCGTGAAAGCTGAGAAATACTAATGGAATCAAGATCAATTCCTTTTTGTAGTTGATCATCAAAAAGACAATCACTCAGAGCGTGGAGGCTTTCAACTTCTTCCAGCTGCGCAAACTATAGGGAGCTTATGTTGAATAAGAAAGATGAAAAAATAACAGAGTCTTTTGCTGCGCAGTACAACCAAACTGTTCATTAGAAAATAATATTCAAAGTCACTTTACGTTTCTATATGGTAAATTCTTAATAGGAAGTCGAAGAATTCGTGGCATTAATTAGGCTAGCAAATTGCTAACATTTTGCTAACGCAATCCAGTGAAAAGCGGTTAACCCCCCTTAAAGATGTCGCAGTAAAAATTTAGAAAAACCTTGATATACCGCACTTTACGCACAACGCGTTAAAGATATTACACACTCTCACCTTAGGGGCGGCATGATGTGAAAACCGCTTAAACCCTTGATAATAAGGTTTTTTGAGTGAATGATTACAAAATGCTAACATAATGAAATAAAGAGGCTTCTCATTAGTTGACCAAACTTTTGAGAAACTTCTTTCTTCATCTCTTGAGTAACGTGGAGATAGACATTTTTCAGGACCACTGTCCACCCGGTATATCCTAGTCATACCACAGGAACATTTTTTGTCTGGATCACATTAGCAATTCAATGGAGGGGATAGATGAAATATATTTTTTTAGAATTTTGCATTGAAAGGCTTTTCGTTCTATGTTAGTATCTACGTAACCGGTTACGTAATTAGGAAGAAGGAAATAATTATGACCTATACGATCAAAGATGTAGCCCAAAGAGCAAATGTATCAACAGCAACAGTTTCTAGGATATTGAACGACCAAGGTGGTTATTCAGAAAAGACAAAAAGAAAAGTACTTAATGTTATTCAAGAATTAGATTACTATCCTAGTGGGATAGCAAGAGGATTGACTAATAAAAGAACAGATACCATTGGTGTATTAGTCCCAAACTTAACAAGTTCTTTAATTACTGAATTTTTAAATGGAATTGAGTCAGTCGCGCACAAGATAGGATCGAGTGTTATCGTATGTCACACAGAGTCACATGGTATCAAAACTATGAAATATCTGCAACTATTACATGAAAAACGAATCGATGGTCTTATTTTAGCTAGTACATTACTGAAAAAAGAATATTATGATTATATCGTAAAGATGAGAGTTCCAGTTGTTCTGTTGTCTGCTTATTCGGAATTTCCCGTCCCTTACGTTACAGCAAATGACTACGAAGCTGCGTACACAGGGACCAAGTATTTAATACAAAAAGGTCATAAGGATATTGGTATGATTAGTGGAAATAAAGAAGAATGGATTGCCGGTAACCTTATTCCCAGAGTAGAGGGATTCAAAAGCGCTCTCTCTGACTACAACATACCTTTTTATGAAAGTTATATTGAGTATGGGAAGTTTTCTATCGATGATGGAGTAACAGGTCTTAAACATTTGTTAAATCGAGTACCCGATCTTACAGCTATTTTTGCAGAGAATGATGAAATTGGTATGGGTGTCTTGTCTGCAGCTTATAATTTAGGTATTAAAGTTCCTGAAAAATTATCCGTTATTGGCATGGACGATATAAGTTTATGTAAGTTTATGTCACCACCGCTGACATCCGTTTCGCTATCTCATAATGAAATGGCAGAAAAAGCTGCAAATCTGATGTTTAAAATGATTAATTCGGCCACAGAAGTAAGTAATTGCATCCTTGATCATCAAATTATTGAGAGACTAAGTGTACGCTCGCAATAGTCTCTCTTTCAGAAATACGTAACCGGTTACGTGGCAATAGGATTTAATTAACCAATAGGAATATTGGTAGGGAACACAGGTAGTTTTTTTTGTATTGTTACGTAACCGGTTACGTAAATTTTATTGGATCAAAGTATAAAGATTAATAGGGTTTTAATGTGTTAGGTCATTTTATTTTTTCGGTTTTACGTAACCGGTTACGTAAATTGTGACTATTGAAAATCAGGAGTGTATTTATTTATGCAGAAAAAATGGTGGAAAGAAAGTGTAGCTTATCAGGTCTATCCAAGAAGTTTTAAAGATAGTAATGGAGACGGAATTGGTGATCTGCAAGGAATGATTCAAAAACTTGATTATATTAAAAGTTTAGGTGTAGATGTGATATGGATATGCCCAATGTATAAGTCGCCTAACGATGATAATGGTTACGATATATCTGATTATCAAGATATAATGGATGAATTTGGTACAATGGAAGATTTTAACCAATTGCTAGAAGAAGTTCATGATCGCGATATGAAATTAATTATTGATTTAGTAATAAACCATACTAGTGATGAACATGATTGGTTTATTGAGTCCCGATCTTCTAAAGATAATCCGAAACGTGATTGGTATATTTGGCGGAAAGGGAAAGAAGATGGGAAACCGCCTAACAACTGGGAGTCAATTTTTAGTGGTTCGATTTGGGAATATGACGAACAGACTAACGAATACTTTATGCACTTATTTTCTAAACGACAACCTGATTTAAATTGGGAGAATCCAGAAGTGCGACAGACATTATACGATACAGTGAATTGGTGGCTTGATAAGGGGATAGATGGTTTCCGTATTGATGCTATTTCACATATTAAAAGAGAGCCTGGATTCCCTGAGTTGCCTAATCCTAAAAAGCTAGATGTTGTACCTGCTGCAAAATATACAACCAATGTGAAAGGGATCGAAATATTTTTAAGTGAGTTCTCAGAAAAGACAGTCAAAAACTTTGATGTAATGACTGTTGGTGAAGCTGGTGGTGTAACTGTCAAAGATGCAGATTCTTGGGTAGGAGAAGATAATGGTTATTTTAATATGATCTTTCAGTTTGACCATGTTGCGTTATGGGATAAGGGGAAAGAAAATACAAAAGATTTATTAGGCTTTAAAAAAGCATTAAGTAAATGGCAAGTTGGACTAGATGGAAAAGGATGGAACGCTTTATTCTTAGAAAATCATGATTTGCCTAGAAGTGTTTCATGCTGGGGTGATGATAAACGCTATTGGAAAGAAAGCGCAAAGATGCTTGCAACAACTTATTTCTTAATGCAAGGCACTCCTTTTATTTATCAAGGACAAGAAATTGGAATGACAAATGTCCAGTTTAAGAGCATCGAAGATTACAATGATGTAGGAATGCTAAATTTTTATCATAAAAAACGTGAACAAGGTGAATCTCACGAAGATTTAATGAAAATAATTTGGGCTCAATGTCGAGATAATTCCCGGACACCAATGCAATGGAATGCGGATAAAAACTCTGGTTTCTCTACTACGAGCAATACATGGTTAAAGGTAAATCCGAATTATATTTCTATTAATATCGCAGACCAATTGGAAGATGAGGATTCGATTTTAAATTTCTATAAAGATCTTATAAAACTAAGAAAAGATAATGAAGTTTTTGTTTACGGGTCTTATCAGTTATTACTACCTGATCACCCTGAAATATTCGCTTATTTACGTGTTTTAGACGACAAAAAGGCATTAGTTATCTGTAATATGACCGAAAAAGTAATTACAGTTGAGCTACCAGATAACCTAAAATACGATGAGTCTTCACTTATTCTAAAAAACTATAAAAAGCAAAAAGGTAATTTATCAAAAGAATTAAAGTTTAGACCTTATGAAGCTTGTGTGTACTCACTAATTTAAAACAACTTAGGGGGAAATAAAATGTTAAAGACCAAATTAGTAACATCTGGTTTTGTAGTGATGTTAGTACTATCAATAATCTTGACAGCTTGCGGACCGCAGCGTGACACAACGGAGATTGAACAGGAAGCAAGTAATGGCGAAGCACCAGACAAGCCGGAAGAACTGACTTTTTGGGCATGGGATGATGTTATATCTACATTTCAAGTTATCGGAGATAGATATACAGAAGAAACAGGCATTAAGGTGAACGTGATAGATGCTCAAAATGCGGACCTATCCCTAGATGCACCTGCAGGGAAAGGACCTGATTTATATTACGAAACACATGACCGCATAGGTGATTCTTATTTACAAGGTGTAGCATCGGAATTGACATTAACAGAAGAACAATTAAGCGGATATGAAGAATCTGCACTAGAAGCGTTTACGTACGACGGTAAATTATTAGGAATTCCATCATCAGTTGAAACAATTGGATTGTTCTATAATAAAGAACTTGTCCCTGATGCTCCTAAGACAATAGAAGATATTACAAATGTTGCAGCAAGTTTAACTAATACTGAGAAAGATGAGTATGGATTTTTAAATATCACATCAGATTTTTATCCAACATTCCCTTTTTTAACTGCAGCAGGTGGGTATGTCTTTGGAGAGAATGAAGAAGGTGGATTTGATACGAGTGATATTGGATTAGCATCTGATGCAGTAGTAGAAGGAGCAAATTTAATTCGTTCTTGGCATGAAAGTAATTATATTCCCAGAAGTGTTACTTACGATGTTATGAATGGATTATTCCGTGATGGGAAAGTAGGAGCTATTATTTCAGGTCCTTGGGGAATCCCTGATTTTAGTTCTGGTTTAGGTGATAACTTAGCCATTGCCCCACTCCCAACATTTAATGGCAATCAACTACAATCGTTTTTAGGAGTAAAAGGAATGGCTATCTCAGATTATAGCGAAAACAAATATTGGGCGACAGATTTTGCATTATTTATGTCCAATCCTGAAAACTCTAAGTTTCTGTTCGATGAACTTAAACGCATTCCGGCACGGGGGGATGTAACAGTAGACGATGAGCTATATCAAGGAATTCAGGAACAGATACAATATGCTGTCCCAATGCCTAATATACCTGAAATGGCCCAAGTTTGGGATCCGATGGGTGACGCATTAGTGTTTATTTCTCAAGGGGTAGATCCAATGGAAGTATTAGAAGAAGCTGTAGCTAACATAAAAGAACAAATCTCACTTTTAGATGGAAGTAACTAATTTTTTAGAGAGTACGGTGAAAGAATGCATTAAGCATTCTTTCACTTTAGATTGCCAAAGGCAGGTGAATGTATATGAATAAGGAAAAACATAATCCAACGGTAGCAACTACGTTATCAATCATTCCTGGATTAGGGCAAATGTATAACCGTCGTTTCTTGAAAGGAACAATCTTTTTTCTATTATTTATCGCGTTTATAATGACCTTTTATCAATTTTTAAATATAGGATATTGGGGCCTTTTTACTCTTGGTGAAATTCCTAGATTAGATGATTCGCGTGTCTTACTCGCTCAAGGGATTATTTCTCTTATTATTACAGGTTTTGCATTGACTTTTTATATATTAAATTTAATGGATGCGTATAAAGATGCTGTGAAACTTCAGAAAGGATATCGTCCTAATAGTTTAAGAGACGGTATTAAAGATGGTTGGGATAAGAGTTTTCCATATTTACTTGTAGGTCCAGGACTATTTTTATTAGTATTTGTTGTTGTATTTCCATTACTATTCATGGTCTTTTTAGCTTTTACGGACTATAACTTATATAATTCTCCACCGAGAAACTTATTGAATTGGGTAGGATTTGATAACTTTACTTCTTTACTGACAGTACCAATTTGGCGTAGTACATTTTTGAGTGTTCTCTCTTGGACAATTATTTGGACATTAGTAGCTACTACCTTACAAATTGCATTGGCTCTAATATTGGCGATTTTTGTTAATGACCCAAGAATCAAGTTTAAAAAATTTATAAGAACTGTATTGATTTTGCCATGGGCTGTTCCGGGGTTTGTTACTATTTTAATTTTCGCTGCACTGTTTAATAATGACTTTGGTGCAATCAATCGTGAGATTCTAATACCACTTTTTGGCCAAGCTATTCCATGGATGACGGATCCATTCTGGGCGAAAATGGCACTTATAGGTATTCAAGTTTGGTTAGGTTTTCCTTTTGTATTTGCTATCTTCACGGGGATATTACAAAGCATTTCCAAGGATTGGTACGAAGCGGCGGATATGGATGGAGCTTCTAGTTGGCAAAAATTTAGAAACATAACATTTCCTCATGTAATGTTTGCAACAGCGCCATTACTAATCATGCAGTATGCGGGGAATTTTAATAATTTTAATATAATTTATCTCTTTAATCAAGGTGGACCTGCTGTGCGAGGACAGAATGCTGGTGGTACGGACATTTTGATTTCATGGGTTTATAATTTAACCTTTGAAACTCAAAATTATAATATGGCCGCTGCAATTTCAATTATTATCGGGTTGGTTATTGCTACATTTGCATTTTATCAATTCCGACGCACACGTTCCTTCAAGGAGGAAATGTAAATGTCTAGAAAAACCAAAAGCAATTTACAAGTAGCAGGAATTTATGCATTTATTGGGATCGTCTTTGTAGCGATATTATATCCATTAATGTGGACAATCGGTCTATCGTTAAATCCAGGAACAAGCTTATACGGGTCTTCAATGATACCTGAAAACTTTTCATTTGTTCATTATCAATGGCTCTTTTTTAATCCCGCTAGTGACTATTTACTTTGGTACAAAAATACATTAATTGTTGCAGTAATTACATCTATTAGCGCTGTAGTAGTTGTTTCTCTTATTGCATATGCTTTTTCAAGATATCAATTTATAGGAAGAAAGAATGGTATATACACCTTCTTGCTATTACAAATGTTTCCAGTGCTTATGGCGATGGTTGCCTTATACATTCTTTTAAACATGGTCAACTTGCTAGATTCATTAACTGGTTTAATTTTGATTTATATAGGTGGAGCAATTCCAATGAATGTTTTCTTGGTAAAAGGGTATTTTGACACGATCCCTAAAGAATTAGATGAGTCAGCAAAAATTGATGGAGCTGGGCATCTTAGGATTTTCTTTACCATTATGTTGCCATTAGCAAAACCCATTTTGGCAGTAGTTGCTCTGTTTAACTTTATGACCCCATTTATGGACTTTATTCTTCCAAGTATCATTTTACGAAGTCCAGAAAATTATACATTAGCTTTAGGTTTATTTAATTTTATTAATGAGCAATTTGGTAATAACTTTACTCGTTTTGCTGCTGGAGCGGTTTTAATTGCAATACCTATCGCCACTGTCTTTTTGTTCCTGCAACGATATCTAATTTCAGGACTAACATCTGGTGCTACGAAGGGATAGTCAGGGAATAAGGATTTTTATAAATTGTTTTATTTCGTTTTTAAAGGAAGACATTCCAATTGTTAGTGAACAGAAGGTTTATAACAGTTGATTTTTAGAAAAGTGCTAATAAGAAACTTAAATAATTAAAGGCAAGGGGAAAAATCCTTGCTTTTTTTAGTATGAGAAGAATTCTAAGGCAGATTTCTTTATATTATCGGGTAAACCGGGGTTAATAATGGTAGTCATTGTAGTATATGGAATGGGTCTGTAAGTCGATAATATGGGACTATTCATCTTTATCTCCATTCTTGGGTCATTAACCTATGTGTTTATATCATGATGTTAGGAGTAGCATTAGGTAATCCAGGGCGCATCCTAGCTATATATTCTTTGTTATCTACTAATAAAGAACGAAACGATATGATTTTTAATGATGTTCTAGTGCAAATTAGAAAAGTATATACTTTTTATGCATATATTTGATTAAAATTGGTTTAGAAGGTATATTCAGAGCAACGATGGTATTTCAATTTAAGTATATGTTTCAGTGAGAGAGGTGGATCAAATGTTCGAACATATCAATCAAAAGAAGGAACATCTAGATTCTAATCGACCGTTACCTAAATATTCAGTAAAAAGCTTACGTGAAAAGTTATTACTCGAATGGACATATAATACAAATGCAATTGAAGGAAACACGTTAACGATCAACGAAACGAAGGTAGTTCTAGAAGGAATTACTGTTGGTGGCAAAACGCTACGTGAACACTTGGAGGTTATTAATCATCGGGATGCGATTCACTTTGTAGAGGAAATTGTACAAAAGGGTGAACCTTTGTCCGAGTGGCAAATTAAGAATCTACATCGACTTGTACTAAAAGGAATTGATGATGAATATGCAGGTGTATATCGAGACCAGCAAGTTTTTATTTCTGGTGCTAAACATATACCTCCAGCTCCCTTCCTCATAAAAGGAGAGATGGAGCAGTTGATGACGTGGTATGAACAAACAGAAACGAAAAAAATGCATCCAGTTGCTCGTGGAGCTATGTTACATGCTATTTTTGTTGGAATTCACCCATTTATTGATGGGAATGACCGGACATCACGTTTGTTATTAAATTTAGAACTCATGAAAGATGGCTTTCCACCAATTGTTATTAAAGTAGAAAATCGAATAGCTTATTATGAAGCATTAGATAAAGCACATACACAAAAAGAATATGATGACTTTATTAAGTTAGTCACCCACGAAGTAGAAGATTCATTAAACTTATATTTAAGTACAATTAAAAAAAACGCTAAGTAAAATATACAGTTAAGTTGTTCTGCTTAGAAAAACAAATCAATATCATTTTATCTGCGATGCTAACATTTCGCTAACGCAATCTAGTGAATAAAGGTGAAATCCCGTTAAAGATGTTACAGACAAAATTTAGTAAAACTTTGATATGCCGCACTTTAAGAACACAGCGTTAAAGATATTACACACTCTCACCCTAGGGGCGGCATGATGTGATAATTGACCAAACCCTTGTTGCATAAGCATTTCTAAATGATTTGCTAACAAAATGCTAACATAGTGAATTAATTTTAGACTTCTCCTTAGTTATTTGGAACTTTTGAGAAGCCTTTTTTTCTTACTTTATATGGCGATATACATTTTTTGTGATTTGATCATCTGAATGTCCTAATCTTTTTATTCTAATGCTACACCTATTAAAAAGCTGTATTTGACAGCTTTTATTTTTTAAGACTATAATCGTAATGATTACGATTATCGGAGGCGAGAATGGAGAATTGGTATGAAGAACATTTTAATGAAGACTATTTAAGAATCTATAAACATCGTAATGATGACTTAGCTCACAAGGAGTTAACTCAATTAATGAAGTTTGTGCCAACGATGAAAGATCAGTCATTACTAGATCTATGTTGTGGAAATGGGAGGCATAGTAGGTGGTTTGCTAAGCAAGGTTTTCATGTAACGGGGGTTGATTTGTCACCTACATTATTAAATGAAGCCCAAAAGAAAGAGTACGCCAAAGACATTCATTATGTGCGCTCAGATATGAGAGAACTATATTATAAAGATGAATTTGATGTAGTCGTTAATCTTTTTACAAGCTTCGGATATTTTAAAGAGGATGAACAGAATAAAAAAGTGTTAGCGAATGCTTATCATGCTCTGAAAACAAATGGATATTTTGTCTTTGATTATTTGAATCCATCTTTCTTAGAAAATCATCTTGTGCCTTTTTCAAAGGATGTCATTGATGACCTTTCTATTCTTCAATATCGGATGATTATCAACAATACGGTCGTAAAGAAGATCAAGGTGGAAGATAACGGCGCATTAAGAGAGTATGAGGAACGAGTGAAGTTATATGAACGTCAGAAATTAGATGCAATGTTAGAAGAAGTAGGGTTTACTATTCTTCACACGTTTGGTGATTATGAAGGTAGCAGGTATGAGAGAAATGTTTCTCCTAGGTTGATTTATGTTTGCCAGAAGAGAAGGATAGGTGAAAGATAAAGAGATGGGAATATTAGAAGTTACTAAGCGAAAGATGACCTTATCTTTAGGTCTTTATCTGAGATCCCCTGTTTTCTTAACATGGTTGATGCTCATTTTCCTAATAATATCAATGACCATCTCAGTGATGGTAGGTGCCGTTACGATTTCTCCTCTTACTGTGTGGAAGATAGCCTTATCAAAGCTTTCGTTCATAGAACCTCATATCATAGCGGACTGGTCCCGTGCCGAGCAACAAATTATTTGGGAGATACGATTTCCACGAGTGATATTAGCAGCTGTAGTTGGTGCGGGACTGGCTCTTGTTGGAGTTGTTATCCAAGCACTTGTTAGAAATTCTTTGGCGGATCCATATATCTTAGGTGTTTCTTCGGGTGCGTCGGTAGGGGCGACACTTGTCATTATTTTCGGTGCTTTTTCTGCTTTTGGACAATTTGCCTTGTCGACAGCTGCTTTTGGTGGTGCGTTGTTTTCTGTGTTACTTGTGTTTATTCTATCGCAGGTACAAGGACGCATTTCAACTGTTCGACTTTTGCTAGCTGGAATTGCTGTATCTATGATGCTTTCAGCTATTACCAGTTATATTGTCATTTCTGCTCCACGTGAAGAAGGAATTAGAGATGCAATGTTTTGGATGATGGGGAGTGTGGCAGGTGCAAAGTGGTCACAACTACCAATACCATTACTTAGTCTACTACTCGCTTTTATTATACTAAAGCTTATTGCGAGACCTCTTAACCTGATGCTTATGGGGGAGGATGCAGCAGCAACATTAGGTATAGATAGTCAAATGTTAAAGAAATGGCTAATTCTATTAACCGCCCTATTAACGGGTGTATTGGTTTCTGTTAGTGGTGCCATTGGATTTATAGGACTAATGGTGCCTCACATGGTTCGTTTAGTTGTGGGGTCTAACCATCGATATGTCCTTCCGCTTAGTGCATTATTGGGAGCGATTTTTCTGATTTGGTCTGACTTAATCGCAAGAACAATAGTAGCGCCACAAGAATTACCGATCGGAATAATTACGGCATTATGTGGAGGGCCATTCTTTATTTGGCTATTAAGAAAAAGCTCGTACTCATTTGGGGAGGATGGAGAAAAATGAAATTAATTGTTGAAAAGTTAGTCACTGAATTAAATCACCAAGCCATTGTTCAAGATATTAGTTTCTACGTGAACGAAGGGGAATTTGTTGGGGTGATTGGTCCAAATGGAAGTGGGAAATCCACACTCTTAAAGACGTTATATCGAGTGCTCAAACCAGCTGAAGGTGCAGTTATGTTGGATGATGAAGCAATTACTTCTTATCAGCATAAAGAGTTTGCTAAAAAAGTAGCTGTCGTAGGACAAGAAAGTTCAGTTCCATTTGATTTTTCCGTTCTAGATCTTGTCCTTATGGGAAGAAATCCACATAAACGATTACTTGACCAAGAAACAAAGGTTGACCATGACATTGCTATAGACGCACTTAAACATGTTGGGCTAGAAGGTTATGAACAGCGCAGTTTCGCCACATTGTCTGGTGGAGAGAAGCAGCGTGTCATTATTGCTAGAGCGATTGCACAAGAGCCTAGCTTCTTTATTCTAGATGAACCTACGAATCATCTAGATATTCACCACCAACTTCATATTCTTGATGTATTACAACGGTCTAACATGACGGTACTTACTGCCCTACATGACTTAAATCTAGCAGCCTCTTATTGTGATCGGATCATTGTTATGCAAGACGGTAGATTGGTAGCGAACGGGTCACCAAAAGAAACTCTTACAAAGCAACTATTAGAGGAAGTCTTTCAAGTAGAAGCAACCATATGGACGCACCCATTAACTCAAAAAGTACAAGTCATGTATGTCTCACCAGGGATGAAACAAGGGATTTTTGATCATCAGCTAAAAAGCTGGCTTCAGAGCTAAGGAAAGGAAGCCTATGGGAAATTATCAATGTACTGTTTGTGGGTTTCGTTACAATGAGTTGCATGGTGATCCAAAGAACGGAATTCCAGAGAATACTCCTTTTTATCAATTAGCAGGAACATTGTGTTCTAGATGTGGATTACAGGGAGAACGTCATCTAAAGCAGCCCAATCCTAAATATAGTTCGTTAGAGGCTAAGTATTATGATTATTTTGTTGGGAAGCGCGGGATAAGCTTTTATCGTCGTTGGCTTGCATCGTATCATGATCAGGCATCTGTATTAGATCTAGGAATTGGAACAGGGAGACTGGCTGTGGAGCTATTGAAAGATGGGGCGAGTGTCACCGGTGTTGATTGGAGTGAAGACATGCTTACGGTTGCTGAAAGGAGATTCAAAAGATTTAATCACGATATTGAACTAATTCATGAGGATATTCTTCATTTTTCACTAAATAAGAAGTTTACCCACATCATTCTAACTGAAGGCACGTTTCAAGAGTGTACGACTCCTGGTGAACAAAAGATGATTATCCGAAAAGCAAAGGAACATCTAGAGACAGGTGGCTATCTTTCTATTGATCTAGTTTTTCCAAACGAGCTGCCTGTAAAAAAAGAAACGTCTCAAAAACAAGTGAGTGAGCATAAAACGATTCAACTACATACGAAAACAAAGGTTTCGTTTGCTAGGCAAATAATGAATTATACAGTTTATTTTGAGCTAGAGAGAAAAGGATTATTAGAGTCAAGATACCGAGTGGAAAGGGAGCTCTCGTTACTAACTGTACAAGAGTTAATTTACTTGCTAACGATGGAAGGATTTCATGTTATAGGCAGCTATGATAATGCTAATTCATCTATGGTAGATATTTATCAAAGCAGTCAACAATTAGCGAGAGAAGAAAACTTATCAGAAAAGGAAATAGAAGTGAAGAACAGATATCTAAATTCATATCAAGAAGATGCTTGGAATGGTGGTGGATATCCTTTATCTAACACCGCACAGAAAAATGGTCACTCGTTTACAGTAATTGCAAAATCATAAGAGGAAGGTAGGAAGAGGAATGAAGAAATTATTACAAAAAGCTATATTAGGATTGGGAGTGGCAGCCATTGTCGTCGCTTGTTCAGAAGCAGTTGGAACTAACCAACAAGTGAATGGAGTAGAAGAAACATCACAAAATGAAGTAGTAGAAATTCAAAATGGGGATCACACATTAACAATTTCTGAAGTACCGACACGTGCGGTAACTTTAAATCAGCATGTGACCGAAGTGATGCTGGCTCTTGGACTAGAGGACCATATGGTTGGTACAGCTTACTTAGATGATGAAGTGCTACCTGAATGGAAGGAAGCGTATGAGTCGATTCCGGTTCTCGCTAAACGTTCCCCATCTCAAGAAGCCTTTTTAGACGTTGAACCGGACTTTGCATATGCAGGGTGGAGCAGTGCGTTTAATGAAGAAGGGATTGGTTCGATAGAGCAGTTGCAGAGCTTCGGTATAAACGCATACCTACATCAATCATCTACAATAGTAGGACCGACACTTGAAGATATCTACGATGATATACGTAATATTGCCAAGATTTTTAATGTTAGGGGTAGAGGAGAGGCATTAATTAGTGAGTTAGATGACGATATTGAACAATTAAAGAAACGAATCCCAAGTGACCAATCTGAAGCAAGAGTATTCATATATGATAGTGGCGACACAGCACCGTTTACAGTTGGGCAAAACTTTTTAAACCAAATTATTACGTTGGCTGGAGCTACGAATATTTTCTCTGATGTAGATAAAAATTGGGCCGAGGTAAGCTGGGAGGAAGTTGTCGAACGAGATCCTGAGGTTATCATCATTGTTGACTATGGGGAAATAACAGCAGATCAGAAACGTCATCAATTACTAACACATCCAGCATTAACTGATGTGACAGCAATTAAGGATGAGAATTTTATTGTTCTGCCACTTTCATCAGCTGCAGAAGGAGTTCGAGTGGCAAAAGCATTGGAGATAGTAGTTGAAGGCTTATATTAAATTATGTCCACAGAAATGTTTGTGACATAGCTTATCCACAACATCTCCTCTAGATCAAAATACGCTAATAATATCAACAGATTTTTTCCACAATCGGGTAAGGATTTTGTATGAATGTCTTTGAGAGGATTTAAGGAACTTCATAAATCTGATGAAGGAATTTCATACAAAAAGTCAAGAAGCCGCAGTAAGCTTCTCTTATGCCCAAAAACCAAATAAAAAAGCAAATTGTGTAGGGAGCATTGACCAGTTTCGTTCATATCAGGACAAAACAAGCCGGAAATCCAAGGGAAGTGTCCTTCACAAACCGAAGAAGGTAATTACTGTTAAAGGGTATATGTAAAAAGATTAAGAAAACGATAAAGCAAGCTTTTCAAATTGATTGATAAGAGGCAGAGGGAATATAGGCCATTTGGAAACGTGTTTTTTGGGGATCTCCTTTAACGGTACTACTGATTCAAAAATGCCATATATATATAGAAAAAGCTAATGGGAGTAGAAACAATTGGAAAAACATGATAGCCGATTTCGGTGGGTTGTACTTGGGTCTGTCCTGTTTACCTATTTACTCATGTCAGCCAACGAACCGCTCCGGGATTGATAACTAGCGAAGTGATGAACGATTTCCAGGTATCAGCGTCAACGATTGGGTTGTTAGCGAGTATTCAATTTTTTGTTTACACTGGATTGCAAATTCCGATGGGGATTTTGGCGGATCGGTTTGGACCCAATTTCTTTCTCATTATAGGTGCTCTCCTCACTGGGATAGGTACCATTATTTACAGTCTCGGAACTCATGAATTTGTCCTGTTTTTTGCCAGGATACTAACAGGGATCGGGGATGCGACCATTTGGGTCAATATGGTGTTGATTTTAAGCCAATGGTTTAGTGCTAAGGAATTTACGAGATTAATTGGTGTCACTGCCATGACTGGAAGCCTTGGTTTTCTTTTGGCGACCGTCCCTTTCGCAGCCTGGATTGACTTGCTTGGTTGGCGGGCAGCGTTTTTTTCAACAGGATTTTTATTATGCTTATGCAGCATTCTCCTCTATTTTGTCCTTGTAAAAAAGCCAAAACAATCTGTATTTGAAAAAAGGGAAATCAAACGAGATGAAACATTAAAATTGCTGCGAAGAATTGTTTTGAATCGACAAGCTTGGGCATTATTCCTTTGCCACTTTGGGATTGTCGGGACGTATGTAGGTTTTATCGGCTCCTGGGCTGTGCCTTATGGGATGAGTATGTACGGAATGACCCGAACCGATGTGAGTCAACTCATCTTGATTGGTTTAGTTGGAGCGCTTATTGGTGCTCCCTTATCTGGTTGGATTTCGAGTAAGTTAGGAATGATTAAACGTCCATATGTTGTTGTGCATCTCATTATTGTATCCTGTTGGTCCACCTTTCTTGTTACGAATGCGAAACCAACCGTTTTCTTCTTAACAATTCTTTTCTTTGTGATTGGTCTTGCCTACGGTGCTAATGCTTTAACTTTTGCTGCCGTACGTCAATCTTTTCCGCTCACCGAATCGGGGCTTGCCTCTGGGTTTGCCAATACTGGTGGATTCCTAAGTGCCGTATTACTGCCAAGCATATTTGGGATGGTATTAGATCATTATCATGGATATTATTACGGTTTTATCACCCCGGTTATCTTTTCCATGATGGGTTTGATTGGTGTTATGATGATTAAGGAAAAGAGTCAGGAGGAAGGGAGCAAAGTAAGGGTTCCCTGAGGTATAATAGATTTTGGAGATAGTAGTAGTTCCAGCTTTCGGGAGAACGGTGCCTGGCAGTGAGATACGCTATAAAAAGGCAATGTATATGACAGAAAATGCAAAAACCTTATTTCATAACAGGGTGAAAGAGGGTTGGAAACCATATGTAGGATTTTAACAGAAGCTTCTCATAAGTTGATCAAACTTGTGGGAAGCTTCTTTTTTTATATCTAGTATGACGGTACCACATGATATGATTCGAAACCCCAGTAATTTTAAAATAAAACGTAGTAGATAGAGCCTTAGAACCTCAAGGAAAGAAGACCCGGTAGAAAAACTGTTGCACTGTTGTGAAGTTGTGACAAGTCCTACCAAAATCCACACAACACTTACCAAAAAAACTTTCCCATAAACATGCCCAAAGAAAAGATTTTGACATACATTAGTTAAGAATAGGCTAATGAGCCAGTACGAGGGTATAAACTAGTCATAAATTAGTATTTAACTTAGGAGCGATAGTGTTACAATAAGAAGGGAAAATGGATACGGAGGGTGAATATGAAGATTAAACTTGGATTATTGTATGGTGGGAAATCTGCTGAACATAAAGTATCATTACAAACGGCGAAAGCTGTTATTAAAGCTTTAGACTTAACAAAATATGAAATCCATCCAATATATATTTCAGAAAACGGTGAGTGGGTCAGGGGAGCTCAGCTTGAAGGCCCAGTAGAGGATGTCAAGCAGCTTCAATTGAAAGAAGAAGGAAATGCGATCTCTCCAGTTGCGTTAAATTCGGAACTGTTCCCGGTTCCATCAAATAATCAATCAACTGAAGATAAGATTGATGTCGTTTTCCCACTGCTTCACGGACCAAACGGGGAAGATGGAACAGTTCAAGGATTATTAGAATTAATGAATATGCCTTATGTGGGAAATGGGGTACTGGCTTCCGCTGCCGGAATGGATAAAGTAATGATGAAAAACATCTATGAGCAGGCTGGTATTAAGCAGGCTAACTATGTATGGTACCTTCGTCGTGATTGGGAAAAGGATGCGGATGCAGCATACAAGAACGTCGAAGAAAAGCTTGGCTATCCTTGTTTTGTTAAACCAGCGAACTTAGGCTCAAGCGTTGGAATTAGCAAATGTAAGGATCGAGAAAGCTTAGAAAAGGCCTTTGAGTTAGCTTTTGAATATGACCGAAAAATCATTATTGAAGAAGGGATCGACGGTCGAGAAGTGGAAATTGCTGTTTTAGGAAACGACGATCCAGAGTGTTCGGTTGTGGGTGAGATCGTTCCAGAAACAGACTTTTATGATTATAAAGCGAAGTATGAGGACGGAAGTACGGGACTTATTATTCCTGCTGACATCACTGATGAAGAATACGAAGAAATTAAGAGAGTAGCGATTCAATCGTTCAAAGCTCTTGATTGCTCCGGTTTAGTTCGCGCTGATTTCTTTTTGACAAAAGACGGTGAAGTTCTTATGAACGAAGTGAACACGATGCCGGGCTTTACGCCATTCAGTATGTTCCCGATGCTATGGCAAGAGTCAGGCTTACCTTACTCCAAGTTAATTGAAAAACTAGTGGAACTTGGAGTAGAGCGTCACGAGGAAAAACAAAAGATTAAACACACTTTTTAAGGTGAATAAATAGTAATGAGGTTGACTACGTTGTGAGTCAGCCTCCTTTTACATAGAATAGACTCAGTGAACAAAAAGGGCGGGGTCTTTTCCCCATACGATATATTCGATAAAAAGGAGCGGTTGTGATGATTAAAAGGACGTTTAAGGAGATTGCTGCGTGGGTAAGCGGGGAAGCTGTCGGCCTAGGTGTTACACCTGTAGAAGTTGTGGGAGTTTCAACAGATACAAGAACGATACAAGAAGGAAATCTGTATATCCCACTTGTTGGCGAGAACTTCAATGGCCACGATTTTGTGAGAGCAGCTGTTGAGGATGGAGCAGTTGGGGCCCTTTGGCAAAAAAATCAACCCAATCCCCCTGCCGATATACCGCTTATCTATGTGGAGGACACTTTATTGGCATTGCAAGATTTAGCAAAAAACTACTTGGAGAGTCTTTCTGCAAAAGTCGTCGGAATCACTGGTAGCAATGGGAAAACAACGACGAAGGATATGGTGACTTCCGTACTTTCTACGACTTATAAGGTTAAGAAAACGGAAGGGAATTACAATAACCACATCGGGCTGCCGCTTACGATTCTCCGATTAGAAGAGGACACGGAAATGGCAGTGCTGGAAATGGGGATGAGCGGAAGGGGAGAAATTGAGCTTCTTTCTACAATTGCAAAACCTGAAGCCGCAATTATCACAAACATTGGGGAATCCCATTTGCAGGATTTAGGTTCACGGGAAGGAATTTCGGAGGCGAAATTTGAAATTACGACAGGTCTACGGGAAAACGGAACACTCGTGATCCATGGGGATGAGCCACTATTAACAGAAAAAGTAGTAAACAGTCCGTTTCATGTTATTACATTTGGCAACTCTGAGACAAACGACTTTTATCCGGTGCAGATCGAGCAGAAGAGTGACGGAACGTATTTTACGATAAATGGAGAGGCTGAGACTGAGTTTTTTATTCCGGTTCTCGGCAAACACAATATCAATAATGCCCTCTCTGCCATCGCGATTGCAAAGCAGTTTGGTGTATCGATTCCTGACATCAAAAAAGGACTGGAAAAGATCAAGATCACGGGGATGCGAACGGAATTGATCCAAGGCAAAGATGGAGTATCGGTTATTAATGACGCGTATAATGCCAGCCCAACTTCCATGCGAGCGGCGATTCAATTGCTTCAGGATTTAAAAGACTATGGAAAGAAAATAGTCGTTTTGGGGGATATGTTGGAACTAGGAGACAATGAAGAAACTTTCCACTATGAAGTCGGAAAAGGGATTGACACTGGTAAAATCAATTATGTTTTCACATTTGGCAAACTGGGGAGGAAAATTGCAGAAGGCGCAAAAGTGAATTTTTCAGAAAATCGGGTTTTGGCATATGATGACAAACAGGTGTTGATCACTAAACTAAAGGAAGTTGTGGAGGAAGGGGACATTGTCCTAGTCAAAGGCTCCCGCGGCATGAAATTAGAAGAGGTTGTCAATACATTAACATAGCAGTAACATAGGGGCAGGTTTAGTGTCCCACAAGGTTGAAATGCTCACATTTTGTTAACAACGAGGAATTTAACGGAGGCTTCTCATGAGTTGACCAAACTTATGGAGAGCTTCTTTTTTTATTTCTTTGATTACGTGGATGTAAGTATTTTTAATTGTCTTATCGTCAAATAAATAGTAGATAAAATCACGAAATGATTGGTGGATTGAAATAAGTGTCAAATAGTTGAAAAAGTTGGAATACTCACTTATAATTGATTATCTTTATCATTAATAGTGAGTGTTGTTTTCTTAAAGGAGTGAATTCATTGTTAGCACGGTTCTTTTCATACTATAAACCTTATAAATTTCTATTCATCCTTGATTTCTCGTGTGCAGTACTCGTTGGTTTGCTAGAGTTAGCGTTTCCTTTAGCGGTAAACCAAGTGATTGATCGGTTGCTTCCTGAAGGAAACTGGTCAATTATTTTATGGGCTTGTATTGGCCTTTTGTTTATTTATCTACTAAATACAGGCTTACATTATGTCGTAACGTATTGGGGACATATGCTCGGCATTAATATTGAGACCGATATGCGCCGAAAACTGTTTCAGCATATGCAAAAACTATCTTTTGGTTATTATGATAACAATAAAACAGGGCATTCGATTTCGCGTCTAACGAAAGACTTAGAAGAAATAGGAGAGGTGGCACACCATGGACCAGAAGATGTCTTTGTTGCCGTGATGACGTTAGTTGGTTCATTTGTGTTAATGCTAACAATCAACTGGAGGCTAGCAGTTCTATCTTTCTTAGTTATCCCACTTCTCACGTATCTAGCAATCTACTTTAATAAAAAAATGACAAGAACGTTTCGAAGAATGTTTAACGATGTTGCTGATATTAATGCGCGAGTAGAAGATAGCATTGGCGGTATTCGTGTCGTTCAAGCGTTTGCAAACGAAAAGCACGAGCAAAAGCAATTTGCGGTAAACAATGAGCGCTATCGTAAGACGAAATTACAGTCATACAAAATTATGGCTCAAAATGTAACAGCTAACTATATGCTTATGCGTATCATTACTCTATTTACATTGATGTTTGGTACATTTTTTGTGATCCGTGGGGAGTTAACGAACGGGGAATTTGTTGCTTTTATTTTACTTGCAAATATTCTTCTTGGTCCCATTCAAAAAATCAATGCTGTAATTGAGAGTTACCCAAAAGGGATTGCAGGATTCAAACGTTATTGTGAAATCCTTGATACAGATCCTGACATTGCTGATTCACCGCAGGCGAAAGAAGTTGAATTACACGGTGCGATTCGATACAACAATGTAACGTTTGGTTATGAAGGCTTAGAGAAAGTGCTAAATAATATATCCTTATCGATTCGCCCGGGGGAAACAGTTGCATTTGTTGGCCCATCAGGTGCAGGAAAAACAACATTATGTAGTTTGCTTCCGCGTTTTTATGAAATGGATGCAGGGAGCATTGAGATTGATGGAGTAGATATTAAAGATATTGCCCTTGAGTCGTTACGTAGCCAAATCGGCATTGTGCAACAAGACGTTTTCTTATTCTCTGGTACAATTAGAGAAAATATTACGTACGGAAATTTACAGGCGACAGATAATGAAATTATGGAAGCGGCACGTCGCGCACAGCTTGATGAATTCGTTCGAACCCAACCACAAGGGCTCGACACTGTGATTGGGGAACGGGGCGTGAAACTTTCAGGAGGGCAAAAACAGCGTTTGGCGATTGCCCGAATGTTCTTGAAAAATCCACCGATCCTTATTTTAGATGAAGCAACATCCGCTCTTGATACAGAGACAGAAGTAGCGATTCAAAAGTCATTAGCAGAGCTATCAAAAGGTCGGACCACACTTGTCATTGCTCACCGACTAGCAACAATTAAAAATGCTGATCGAATTATGGTCGTGACGAAACAAGGAATAGCTGAGCAAGGAAAGCATGAAGACTTAATTGAAGCGGAAGGTATTTATAGTAGGTTGCATTATGCGCAATTTGGATGATATAAGAGAGGAAAAAGCATCGGCAATTCCCGATGCTTTTTCGTTTCTGTAAAGTAAGCTCTGTTGACGTTTTAGATGTTTACAATATACATACAATGGCTTACTCTATGCTAAAGTATAGGAGTCGTTCATAAAAGGGGCCAGTACAATGAGTTCGATTCGAAAAGGAGACACTAAAAAATATCTTGTTAACCCAAAAATAAAACTTAATTTAAAAGTAAAGATGACATTATTAATTGGACTATTGATCATCGGTATGTTTTCAATTATGGGTGCTTTTTTTCATTTCTTTTTCTCTGATACGTTAGAAGCTCAGTTGGGGGAAAGGGCGCTAAGTGTGGCTGAAAGTGTTGCTCATGTGCCAGAGTTAAGAGAGGCATTTGCACTTAAGGAGCCTGCTTCAGTAATACAACCACTTGTTACACCTATTAAAGAAGCGACTGGTGCTGAATTCATTGTTGTAGGTAATACAAACGAAATTCGTTACGCTCATCCATTTCCTGACCAGATTGGTAAGAAAATGGTTGGTGAAGATAATGATCGCGCTTTGGTTCATGGTGAATCTTATGTATCAAAAGCAGTCGGTTCACTTGGACAATCTATTCGTGGGAAGGCGCCTGTTAGAACGTCTGAAGGAGAGATTGTCGGTGTCGTATCAGTCGGCTTTTTAATGGATGATGTCGAAAGTATTATAAAGAATTATAGTAAAGAACTTTGGTATGTGTTGATATCAATCGTAGTGATTGGAATTGTAGGGGCTATTTTTATTGCTCATTATATAAAGAATGTTCTTTTCGGACTTGAACCAGAGGAAATCTCACACTTGCTTTTGCAAAAAGAAACAATTTTACAGTCCACACATGAAGGAATTATTGCGGTAAATAACAAAGGTTTCATTACGTTAATCAATGTTGCAGCACAGCACTTGCTTTCTAAGGAAGGTACAGAAATAGATCAATTTATTGGTAAGCCCATTTTAGAAGTGTTACCAAATTCCAGATTGCATGAAGTCCTTGAACATGGAGAGAGCCAATATAATAAGGAGATGTTACTTGGCAGTCACATTGTCCTTGTGAATAGAGTTCCGATTTATTATGAAGATACGTTAATTGGCGCGGTTTCGACATTTCGAAATAAAACAGAAATTGAGAAATTAACAAAGGAACTGACTCGAGTGAAGCAGTATGCAGATGCACTCCGAGCGCAAACACACGAATTCTCAAATAAAATGTATACGATTTTAGGATTAATTCAATTAGATAAGAAAAACGAAGCGGTTAATTTTATTCGAAGAGAAAGCAATATTCAGCAAAAATGGATTCGCTTCTTAGTCGAAAAAGTCCCGGATCCAATGATTAATGCGATCCTGTTAGGAAAGCTGAATCAAGCGAACGAACAAAGAGTTCAGATGTCTATCCATCCAGATAGCAAACTTACGTATCGTTTATCTGATAGAAAGCGTGATGCTCTTGTTACAGTTTTAGGGAATTTAATTCAAAATGCCATTGATGCAGTAAAAGAAACGGCGAATGGTGAACGCAAAGTGTCAGTATTTTTCACCGATATGGGAGAAGATCTAGTGTTTGAAATTGAAGATTCAGGTCCGGGTGTCCCAGAGGAACTTGCGTCAAATATATTTCGCCAAGGTTTTTCCACAAAAGAAGGTTCACACCGTGGGATTGGATTAGCCTTAACAAAACAAGTTCTAACAGAAATAGAAGGTAGTATTTTTCTCGAAGAAGGCGAGTTAGGTGGAGCTTGTTTCGTTGTGACCATACCGAAAAAGTGTGAGGATGGGGGGGAGGCAAATGAGTGAAATGTTTCAAGTATTAATTGTAGAAGATGATTTTCGGGTCGCTGATATCACAAGGCAATTTGTCGAGAAAGTTGCTGGCTTTTCAGTTATCAATGTGGTGAAAACAGGAGAGGAAACGTTGAAATACCTTACTAGTCCAAACACTCTTCCAGACTTAATCCTTCTTGATGTTTACATACCTGATGTTGATGGATTAGAGCTGTTCTGGAAGATTCGTAGCGACTACTACCATATTGACCTGATTATGATGACAGCAGCCAAAGAAGTTTCGACCATTGAAGAGACGTTGCAAGGAGGCATCTTTGATTACATTGTCAAACCAGTTGAGTTTTCTAGGTTTAAACAAACGTTAGAGAGGTATCGTCACCAAAAGAGTATACTTGCTTCTCGAGATGAGATGGAACAAGAAGAAATTGACCAGCTTACGGGGGCAGCTAAGACGTTAGAGGGAGATGTGGTGGCGACTGGTGATTTGCCGAAAGGGATTGATCGGATAACGTTGGATAAAATCAAACAAATTATGAAAGAGAACGGAGAAAAGGGGTTAACGGCGGTACAAGTAGGGAAAGAGGTTGGTGCGAGTCGCTCGACAGCAAGGCGTTATTTAGAATACATGGTGTCAGTGAAAGAAGTAAAGGCTGAACAAAAGTATGGCGATGTTGGACGTCCTGAACGTCGGTACTTTTTATTGTGAACAATATGAACAAAATACCCTAAATGATTAATATTTCGTTTATTTTCATAAACTTCATCCTTCTATTCAAACATGATAACTTTCTATATATAGAAAAGTTTGAATAGAGGGATTATTCTTCAAAAGAATGAAGGCGTTTTATAAGTGGATTTGTATCCGCTTTCATAAACTCCCTCTTTTCAAATGAACGTTTATTTAAGTGAAAGGGGAGAGTTGTATGCTTAGCATCATTGGATTTGCTACGATACTTATCATAGTTTTATTGCTTCTAAGTGGGAGGATTACACCAATCATAGGCTTAGTGCTTGTTCCGGTCATAGGTGCACTACTAGCAGGATTCGGATTTGCGGAGATTGGCGTCTTGTTTGGTGAAGGAATTGACAGAGTCATGAGTGTAGTCATTATGTTCATATTCGCAATTCTCTTCTTCGGAGTTATGCAGGATGCGGGGTTGTTTGACCCAATCATTAATAAAATGATTGCCTTTTCTAGAGGAGATGTGATCGCAGTCACGGTTGGAACAGTGATTATTGCAGCGATTGCGCACCTAGATGGATCAGGAGCTTCCACGTTTCTTATTACGATTCCAGCACTTCTGCCTTTATACAAGCGATTAAGGATGAGTCCTTACTTGCTTCTCTTATTAGTCGGTTTAAGTGCAAGTATTATGAATATGGTTCCGTGGGGCGGGCCAATTGGGCGAACAGCTGCTGTAATTGGAGCTGATCCAACGGAATTGTGGAGACCTCTTATCCCATTACAAATCATTGCTATGGTTTTATTAATTGGATTGGCCGTTATTTTAGGACTAAGAGAAAAACGCCGAATTTCCAAGCTTCCTGATTCAGATAATGCAGAGCTAGAAGTTGCTGCTACTCTTGAATTAACTAATGAAAAATCTAAATTTGAAAAAGATGAATCATTAGCTCGTCCCAAACTATTGTGGGTGAATTTATTGTTAACATTAGGTGTGATCACAATGTTAGTATGGGGAATCATCCCTGCTGGTTTTGTCTTTATGATTAGTTTAAGCATTGCGTTAGTTATTAATTATCCGAAAGTAAATGACCAAATGGAGAGAATAAAAGCTCATGCTCCAAATGCGCTCTTAATGGCAGCGATTATTTTAGCTGCAGGGTCTTTTCTCGGAATATTAGATGGAACTGGGATGTTGCAATCATTAGCTACAGATCTCGTCACCTTATTACCTGCGTTTGTTGTCCCTTATTTGCATCTTGTGATTGGTTTTCTAGGTGTTCCATTTGAGCTCGTGTTAAGTACGGATGCTTATTACTTTGCATTGCTACCAGTTGTAGAGCAGATTGTTAGTGGGTACGGAGTGGAAGCAGCGTCCGCTGCTTATGCGATGGTGATAGGGAATATCATTGGAACATTTATTAGTCCGTTTTCACCAGCGCTTTGGTTAGCACTCGGTTTAGCTGGCCTTGAGATGGGGAAACACATTCGTTATTCGTTCTTCTGGGTGTGGGGATTTAGTGTTGTTCTTATTGTTGCAGCAATGTTAATCGGAGTTATTGCCTAACAGATAGCGAATAAAGGGGAGCTCAAAAGTGAGCTCCCCTTCCTTTTCTCTAATTATTTGTTAAATGGATTTGCCGGTAAACCTTTATAGTTTGTTTTTACCCTAAATAAATTTCCTGAACCTGGGTAGCGCTCTAATTCACTTTCCGTCATTCCGATTTTAGCGGTTGTAATATACAATTCATCTAAATTCTCCCCACCGAATGTACATGAAGTAACATTTTTGGCAGGGAGCGGAATTTCCTCTAGCAAAGTCCCTGTATGTGGATTCCAACGTGTAACTCTTGCACCACCCCAGTGAGCAACCCAAATCATTCCTTCACTATCGATCGTCATACCGTCTGGATTTCCCATTCCTTCAGGTATTTGAACGCAGGCCTTGATATATATAATTTCTCCACTTGCTTCATCATAGCTATAAACGGCAACCTCACGAGTTGGAGTATCGATATAATACATAAATTTACGGTCAGGACTCCAAGCTAACCCATTTGATATTGTGACAGAAGAGACCATTTTTGTGATTTGTCCAGATGGATCTAAGCGATACAGAGAACCTTTATGATTGGACTCAGTTAGGCTCATCGTGCCTGCCCAAAAGCGGCCAGATGGATCGCACTTTCCATCGTTGAAGCGATTAGTTGGTTGATCTGCTTCGGGGTCAGCAATACATGTTAATTCTTCTGTTTCTAAGTTGTATTGATAAATTCCATTTTCCATCGCTAATAGTACTTGACCGGACGTAGTCGGAACAACGGCCCCTATGTATTGCTCAAATAATATCGTGCGGTTATCGTTTGTAGCTGGATCATAGATATGTAGTTTTTTCTGAAGAATATCTACCCAATATAAAACACCTTTCGCTTGATCCCAGTGTGGTCCTTCTCCTAATGTGGCCTTGGCGTGTAAAGCAACTTCTACATTATAAGACATGATAGGTTCCTCCTCGTGTTTTGATGTAACCCCTTACTTCCATCATACCATTTATCTTTTAGAAGATATTGGTACATTTTTAAAAGTTTCAAGTAGTTAGGTGCCAAACTAGCCAAAGTCAAAGGAAGTAGATTACACTAAAGCAAGTAAGGACATTGATAATCAATACAGGAGTGTTGACACAAATGACATACGATCTAAAAAAAGACCAAAATAAGTTGAAGATTCGGGTGCTTATCGTGACGTCTGTGTCTGCTGAAAAAGAGGCCGTTTTGCGTGGTCTTGGTGAGGCGACGTACTTTGACGTCCTTGTAGCTGGAGTAGGTCAGGCAGCAGCTGCAGCAACAACAGCAAAAGAACTTGCTACTACTACCTATGATTTAGTTATAAATGCGGGGATTGCTGGTGGATTTGTTGGAAAGGCAGATGTTGGATCGCTCGTAGTATCGAGTGAGGTGATCGCTGCTGATTTAGGGGCAGAGTCACAAGAAGGCTTTCTTAGCTTAGAAGAGTTAAACTTAGGTTCATCAAGTGTTCAGGTTGATGATAACTTAGTTACACACATAGTCAATGAAGGAAAGAAAGCTGGTCTATCTATTACTACAGGAGCTACCTTAACTCTATCCACGGTAACAGGAACCGCACAAACGGCAGCTGAGTTAGCAGCACGTTTTCCTCATGCTGTTTCAGAAGGTATGGAAGGGTTTGGCGTAGCTGAAGCAGCAAAACAACAAGGAATTCCTGTTGTCGAAATTCGATCGATTTCCAATAAGGTTGGCCCGCGAGACCGTGAGTCTTGGCGTATCAAAGAGGCGCTAGCGACATTAGAGCGTGCAAGTGCAATATTACCGGAGGTGTTCAAGTGAAAATAGCATTTTCTCCTTGTCCGAATGATACATTTGTTTTTCATGCCTGGGTCCATGGGTTCATTCCTGGTGCCCCTAAACTGGATGTAACGTATGCCGATATTGACAAGACAAACCATTGGGCGGCTAATGGCAAGGGACCAGAAGTCCAAAAAATCTCTTACGCAGCTTTGCCATGGGTATTATCTGACTATGCATTAATTCCGTGTGGAGGAGCGCTTGGAAGAGGGTGTGGACCACTTGTCTTAACGAAGGATAGTACGAATGACCCGTCTTTCATGACAGGAAAGAAGGTAGCGGTACCTAGTGAACGCTCAACCGCTTATTTGCTCTTTCGGTTATGGGCAGCGCAAAACGTACCAGGTGGTGTTGGTGAGATCGTAGTGATGCCGTTTCATGAAATTATGCCAGCAGTTCGTAGAGGAGAAATTGATGCGGGCCTAGTTATTCATGAAGCCAGGTTTACCTATCACTCTTATGGACTAACAATGATGACTGACCTTGGAGATTGGTGGGAATCTGATACAGGTTTACCAATTCCGTTAGGTGCGATCATCGCCCACCGGTCACTTGATATTAAAGCAATTACAAATTGGACGAGAGCATCTGTTGAGTACGCGTGGGCAAATCCTAACTTGTCTAAACCCTACATTATGAAACACGCTGAGGAGCTATCTATGGAAGTAGCGCAGTCGCATATTTCTTTATATGTAAATGAATATACTGCTAACTTAGGTGATGATGGATTTACAGCTGTGACTTCGTTGCTTAAAAGGGCTGCGAATGAAGGATTGGTTCCGGATGTTGATGAAGCTATGCTTAGGTAACAAAAAAATGGCTGTCCCAAAAAGATGTTGTCTCAAAAGGTCAAAAAGTGAGGCCGCTGAAAAAGGTAAAAAGCAACCTTTTTCAGTGGCCTCCAAAAAACGCCCTTTTGAGACAACATCTTCATTCATTTTGAACGTTTAGAGTGGTTCGGATTCTCGGCTAAGAAACGGAGATATTCATCGTCTCGTACTAGCCAAGCAGAGTAGTTGCGTTTAATGTGCCGTTCGGCTTCTTCAAATGTAGAGAAGGCTTGTTTATTTGAATCATTCTGCTCAAGCGTCCAGCTTTGGTCTGTCCTAGGATAGATGAAAAATAAACTTCCTTTTTGATCTGCGTACAATGAACCAGCCTGATTTCCTTTTAAGTTGTGTTGATTTTTTAAGGCATCCACTCGTAGAGATTCAATGGTGAATGGTTTTTCGATATAAAACTTGTATGCTTGTTCCGTTAGCTGGCAACCGGCTGCTTTGGCATGTCCGCCACCACCGAATTGATTAGCCACGGCAGAAACATCTATTGTCTCATGAATCGTTCGAAAGCTTATTTTCTTACCGCCGACGTTTAAGATCGCAATATAATCAAGATGAGGGCTATCTTTTCCAAGCTCATTGCCGAGCTCTGAGTGGTAGGATTCTGCATGAACAATTCCTACGCAGTAGTCGTCAATAAACGTTTGCACGAGTTCTCTTCTTTTTCTCCGTATATAACGTTCTTTCTTTGTTTCTTCCATGTCTAAAATCTTTTCCTCAAATTCATCAAATGAAAAAGTATCACTCTCTTGAAGACGCTTGACCATTCTTTCTTCAAACTCGTCGATAGATAGCATAAAAAAGAGGTCATTTAATCGCTTGGCGTCAAGTGTTTCATTTTTTTCCCATTCCCATGTATCCCACTGCCGGATAAGCTCAACAAATTGATCGAGAGAACTTGATCGTTTTAGATAATGATGCTTTACTAAATGCTCGTAGTAGAGTGAAGTTGCTGCTGTTAAGCGGCCATCTTCATATTCAACGGTTACATGAGCCCAATCATATTCATTGAAATGAAGAGCCGTTTTATGATGATCAATAAGGGTAACTTTTCCTCCTTTTACCTTGTACGCCTCTAATCGTTGCGCGTTTTCTGTATTCACAGAAAGGTCTGTAATAAACACAATATCTTCTAGGCGGTCAGTTTCTAAATAACGTTCAATCTGAAAATCCAATCCTTGCACAGAGTTATATCGAATATAGGTATCGTCTTTAAAAGCTAAGCGATGAAGAATGCCGCATCCAACACCATCTAAGTCATTATGAGTAAATAATCGAAACATCGTACTCCTCCTATCTCTTTGTAGTATACCTAAGTGCGAGTGAATTATGGGAGAAAAATTCCTTTAAAAAAGATAAACAACACCCAACTAAACGTTCGATTGGGTGTTGTTGCTTAGGCTTTATTACGGGATTCACGTTTAGGGATGGACCACTTTTTCAAAACCATTTTTTCTTTTGGTGACCTTTACGTAGCAGTTGGTCAAAGTATGCTTCTTTGTGCAGCTCTTCGTGAAAGTTCCCCTATATCCTTAAGGAGGGATATAGGTTCTTTGCTTCCTTTTTATCATATTGATAAAGATAACGTTTAAAGAGGGAAAAATGTTGGCAGAAAATAAAAAAAATCGAAAGAACTTTAATGTTTTTTCATGAAGCTAGAATGTTATTCTCAAAAAATTGGTAATGCAATTGTAACGTTTTTTAGTAAATGAAATGGTATGATGAGGACGAGTCGTTTTATTTAGATTGGAGGCAGTTGTATGGTGCAAGCCGTAGATCGGGTAGAGAAAGTAATTAAGGCAATTGAGCATGTCGTTGTAGGGAAGAGGAAAGAGGTTGAGTTAAGCCTTGTTGCACTCTTTGCTGGTGGTCATGTTCTTTTAGAAGATGTACCAGGCGTTGGGAAAACGATGATGGTTAAAGCCATTGCACGTACGCTTGGAGCGGAGTTTAAACGAATTCAATTTACACCGGATCTCTTGCCGTCAGATGTGACGGGAGTATCGATATATAACCAACATACACAGCAATTTGAGTTTCGAAAAGGCCCCATTATGGCTAATGTCGTGCTTGCTGATGAAATAAACCGAACGTCACCAAAGACGCAGTCTGCTCTATTAGAGTCATTAGAAGAAGGTAGTGTAACGGTAGATGGAGAAACGATGCTGCTTGAGAAGCCATTCTTTGTGATGGCTACACAGAATCCAATTGAGTATGCAGGGACGTTCCCTTTACCAGAAGCGCAGCTCGATCGGTTTCTTTTGAAATTGAATGTTGGCTATCCAACTGCGGTAGAGGAGCTTGATATATTAAACCGACTTCAACATAAATCTCCTCTAGAAGAAATAGAAGCAGTGATGACAACGGAGGAAGTAATCGATATTCAATCGGATGTTGTGAACGTGTTAGTAAGTGAAGATGTAAAAAAATATATGATCGATCTTGTTCATGAGACTAGAGGGCATCGGTCTATAGAGCTTGGTGTTAGTCCTCGTGGTACAATTGCGTTAATGAAAACAGCGCAGGCATATGCGCTCTTACAAGGAAGAGAATATGTTCTGCCTGATGATGTGAAATACTTAGCCCCATATGTGTTAGCGCATAGGGTCATGTTGACGGCTGAGACAAAGATGGCAAATCGTACACCTGAAGAAGTAATATATTCTATTCTTGAACAGGTACAAGTTCCAGTTACTCAAAGAAGGTTGACGCGCTCGTGAACATAGCTGGTAAAGTTCGTTCGTTTTTAAAGTATATGTTGCTGCTTATTTTTGTAGTAGCAACCTTTTCTTATGCCATGTTTCAAGGAGGATTTGTTAGTTGGTTTCTTTTTTACAGTGTCTTAACCGTGATCATTTGTACGGTTTTGATCGCTATTTATCCTTTTTCAATAAAAAAAGTAGAACGGAAACTAAGCAAAGAAGTCCTTCAAGCGGGTGAAAAAGTAGAAGTAACAGTGACCATTCATAAGCAAGCATTTCAACCGTTTTTCTTTGTACGGGTCCAAGATATCATTCCTGAAAAGTTAGGAACATATCATGAAGCTGGAGCGCTATTTTTCTTTTCGTTTCAAAAACGTCTTGTTTTTTCCTATTCAGTACACGATGTAAAAAGAGGTTCTCATACATTTCAACAATTATCACTTGTGTTTGGTGATTTGTTTGGGTTATTTGAGAGAGTAACGGTTGTTCCATGTGAGACGACTGTGCTCGTGTATCCTCATTTTTATAAAATAAATGAGATACCAGCGAATGGGAGTCCGAAACAATTAGAAGGTCAAAGAGTTCGTCAATCTTTCGAAGAGGACCGCTCACTTTCAGGCGTTCGCGGGTATGTACCTGGCGATAGGTTAACGTCAATTGATTGGAAACAATCTGCACGTTCGGCCAAGTTGATGACAAAAGAATTTGAATCGTATCAAGGGGAAGGGGTACTTGTAGCGTTTGACTCTTTTTTGTTGCAAGGCGAGTCATATTTTGAGCATTCTATTGAGTTAGCAGCTTCGTTGCTCGTCATGTTTGCGAAAAAACAAACCTCACCGATTCTCGCGGTGCGCCTTCACGATTGGGTAGCTATAGAGGTCACGCAACAACAAGTCTTCTTAGGTTTGAAATTATTGGCGAAAGTAACCCCGAACTCAAAAGCTACTCCGATTGTTCACAAAATGTACCGTGAGTGGCGAGGAATGCATGTTTATTATGTTTGTATTGAATTAAATGAACAATTACGTAAGACTTGTCAAACGATCTTGGAGCAAGGGGCGAACGTCACCATTTGTGTCGTTGCTGTTTCGCCGGAAAATCGTAACATTGTAAAAGAGTTAGAAAAGCTAGGCATTACGATCTTTATTGAAAAAGAATGAAAAAGAAGGGGGGATGGTCGAGTCGTGCGAATGGAAAAAAAGCAAATGGAGTACGGGAGAGATATTCTCCTTTATGGACTTAGCTTCTTGCTACTAATGGAATGGCTCTTACCACTCCCGTACGTTACAGATACTGGTTATATTCATGTTTTTGTCTTACTTACAGCCGTGTTTTTCTTTATTACCTTTTTGCAGCTACCTGTTATACTATCCATGGTCATGAAGTCATTGGTTATATGTTACGGACTTTATTTGGTTTTTTTTGAAGGTCCGTTTTTCTCTGTTGACTGGCTATTTATACTTTTACTAGATGTGAGAGAAAATATAGAATTGATGATTAATGGGGGCTGGTATGCGTTAACAGATACGTTCAGGAGCTTCTTGTTTTTTGTGTTGTTAGCTATTATGAGCTATCTATTGTTCTATTGGACGGTACATGCGCGTAGAATTCTCTTTTTTCTTCTTTTCACAATTGTTTATGTAACAGTGATTGATACGTTTACGATATACGATGCATCCTTTGCAATTATTCGAACGTTTGTCATCGGTTTTCTTCTGCTTGGTTTGGTGACGGTATATCGAATGATTGAACAACAACCTGTGTACAGGGCGCCGAAGTATTTGCCTATTCGTCTTGCTGCACTTCTTGTAATGATGATTGGAGTGGGCGGTCTATTTGGCTTTATTTCACCTAAATTCGATCCGCAATGGGAAGATCCCGTACCGTTTGTTCGTGCGGCTGTTGGGATGAATACAGATGGTTCAGGAGAAGTGTTGCAACGAATTGGTTATGGAGATAATGACGAGCGGCTAGGTGGTGGGTTTATTGATGATAATTCACCTGTTTTCTACGCGGCGGCAACGAGGGAGCATTATTGGCGCGGGGAAACGAAGGATTTTTATACGGGGAGAGGTTGGGAAACGACAACTCCAGAAGAAAGAAAAGAATTCTTATACGGAGAGCAGAATGCTGTAGCTGAATTAGAACAATTAGAGGCGGAAATCGCTTTTGTGGCAGACTCGTCTGGACTCATTGATCACTTGCTTTATCCAGGTGAATTATTGCTTAACGATCAGATAATGAATGCGGACTTATTTCAAGATGCGTATACAGAAAGGGCAAGCACATATCAAGGTGGTGAACCTGTCAAACTGGAAAACTATCAATATACGTACTTGTTCCCAAGTTATCAGATTGATGGACTGCGTTCATCGAGTGAACAAGACCCACAAGAGATTCGAGAATTTTATACGCAATTGCCGGAAGACCTTCCTGAGAGAGTGAGGGAATTAGCTGTTGAGATAACGTCTGGTGAAGAAAATCGCTATGATCGTGCAAAAGCGGTTGAGACCTTTTTTAGTGATGAAGGCTTTAGCTATGAGACACAAGATGTACCTGTCCCTGTTGATGGGCAAGATTACGTTGATCAATTTTTATTTGAAACAAGGCGAGGATATTGTGACAATTTTTCTACGTCCATGATTGTATTGTTACGAGCGTTAGATATACCGGCTAGGTGGGTAAAGGGTTATACGCAAGGCGAGGTTGTTGAGGTGCTAGATGATTCAAGAGATGTATACAAGGTGACAAACGGGAATGCTCACTCATGGGTCGAAGTGTATTTTCCAGGAGTTGGATGGGTTCCGTTTGAACCAACACGTGGATTTGATAGTACGTATGAATTTGTTGAGCCTGAAGTGGAAGTCGACAACATATACGATGACACTGGATTAGAAGAAGAAACGGAACCTGAAGTTGAAGATGCCTTTGCTGAATTAGAAGGAGACGACGAAGTTGAGCAGGAAGCTACTGGAGCGGGTTCGATTAACAATCCGACGATTCCAGGTGGCTCTTGGATGTTAGCTGGAGTACTTGTAGCTGCGTTAGTTTTTGCTTTTTTGAAGAACAAACGAATTGTTCAATACTATACGTTGCAGACATTTAGCCGGAGAGAGGATGAAGAGGCCTTTTTGTTGGCGTACGACCGGTTACTCTGGCTGCTCGAATTTGTTGGTTGGAAACGCAAAAATGGAGAAACTCTTAGAGAATATGCTGTGAGGATTGATAAGGAATTTGATTCAACAGAAATGATGAGTCTAACAGTTGCGTATGAACAAATCGCGTATGGAGGTCAGTCCATTGGTACTAGCTGGACTGTGCAAAAGCCCAATTGGATTGCGTTTGTTCGAAAAATCGATTCTTGACCGGTCTATAGCGCACTGATAAAATGAATCAGTATTTAAAAAGTGTATAAAGAAATAACCTTCGTATATCCTTAGGAATATGGCCTAAGAGTTTCTACCGGATTTCCGTAAACAATCTGACTATGAAGGCAGAGTGATCGATTAACTAGAATTCTGCCTTCTTTGTCGCATGTTTTGGTGGGACAAGTAGGTGAATTCTAGTTTTTTTATTACCTAAAGATGTACGAATGAAATCATACAAAGGGTGGGAAAGCATGACTGAATTAAACCAAGAAATGATTGTAGTACTTGATTTTGGTGGGCAATACAACCAATTAATTGCAAGACGTATTCGTGATTTAGGTGTGTATAGTGAGTTACACACGAATAAGTTAACAGCAGAAGAAATCAAAGCAATGAACCCTAGCGGAATTATTTTTTCTGGAGGTCCAAACAGCGCCTATGTAGAAGGTGCACCAAAGTGTGACCCTGCTATCTTTGATCTCGGCATCCCGGTTTTAGGAATTTGTTATGGAATGCAGTTAATGACACAGCATTTTGGTGGTAACGTTGATGCTGCTGACCATAGGGAATACGGAAAAGCAACGATCAAGGTTGAAAATCAATCAAAGATTTTTAAAGGTTTACCAATTGAACAATCTACTTGGATGAGTCATGGTGACTTAATCGTTGCACCACCAGAAGGGTTTGTAGTCGATGCTTATAATCCGTCTACTCCTGTAGCGGCAATGAGCAACGAGTCACGTAATTTCTATGGTGTTCAATTCCATCCTGAAGTTCGCCATTCTGAATTTGGTAATGAAATGCTGAAAAACTTTGCTTTTGAAGTTTGTGGATGTAAAGGTGATTGGTCAATGGAGAATTTCGTGGAAGTTGAAATTGAGAAAATCCGTGAACAAGTAGGCGATAAACAAGTTCTGTGTGCATTGAGCGGTGGTGTTGATTCATCAGTTGTAGCAGTGTTAATTCATAAAGCGATTGGTGATCAGTTAACGTGTATGTTTATTGACCATGGCTTACTTCGCAAAGGTGAAGCGGAAAGCGTAATGGAGACGTTTGGTGAAGGATTTAATATGAAAGTCATTAAAATTGATGCGCAAGATCGCTTCCTAGGCAAATTGCAAGGTGTTTCTGACCCTGAACAAAAACGTAAAATTATCGGAAATGAATTTATTTACGTATTTGATGAAGAAGCTGGAAAATTAAAAGACATGGATTTCCTTGCTCAAGGAACACTTTATACAGACATTATTGAAAGTGGAACAGATACAGCTCAAACGATTAAATCACACCACAATGTTGGTGGTCTCCCTGAAGATATGCGTTTTGAGTTAATCGAGCCACTTAATACATTGTTCAAGGATGAAGTTCGTAAACTTGGAACAGAACTTGGAATTGCTGAGGAAATTGTATGGCGTCAACCTTTCCCGGGTCCAGGTCTTGGGATTCGTGTACTTGGAGAGATTACGGACGAGAAGCTCGAGATTGTTCGTGAATCGGATGCAATTCTTCGCGAAGAAATTAAAAAAGCTGGTCTTGATCGTGAAATCTGGCAATACTTTACTGCGCTTCCGAATATGAGAAGTGTAGGAGTTATGGGAGATGCTCGTACGTATGATTATACGGTAGGGATTCGTGCTGTTACGTCAATTGACGGAATGACTTCAGATTGGGCTCGTATTCCATGGGATGTCCTTGAGATCATTTCTACACGAATTGTAAACGAAGTGAAGCATGTAAATCGTGTTGTGTACGATGTGACATCCAAGCCGCCAGCAACAATTGAGTGGGAATGATTAAAGACGAACAATAAATAAAAAAAGAGCAAAAAGGTTCGGGTTTCTTGTTGACAAAGAATCGGTTGGTTGATACACTTTCTTTTGTGAATCGTATAATTGTGGGAATATGGCCTACGAGTCTCTACCAAGCTTCCGTAAAAAGCTTGACTACGAAAAATCAACCTATTCCTTTGTTTATATGGGATATTACGATTTTTTGTGAGTTAAGCTTCCAAGCGTGATGCATTGGAAGTTTATTTTTGTTTATATTACGAGTAAGACGAATTACGAGTAAGACGAAAAAATGGGGGAAAGATCATGGATCGATATTTTGGTTTTAAAGAACATGGAACGAGTTATTGGAGAGAATCTGTTGCTGGGCTAACAACATTCTTATCGATGGCTTACATTTTGTTTGTGAATCCGATGATTTTAGCAGATGCTGGGATGGACATAGGGGCTGTTTTTACAGCCACAGCTTTAGCTGCGGCAATCGGAACGTTGATTATGGGGCTGTTAGCTAAGTATCCGATTGCTTTAGCACCAGGAATGGGATTAAATGCTTTCTTTGCTTATTCGGTTGTGCTAGGGATGGGGATTGAATGGCAAGTGGCTTTATTTGGTGTATTTGTTTCAGGTATTATTTTCATTTTAATTACGATATTTAAAATCCGAGAAGTTATTATTAATGCAATTCCTGCAGAGTTGAAATATGCAGCAGCTGCAGGGATTGGTTTGTTCATTGCGTTTATTGGTTTAAAGGGTGCGGGAATTGTTGTTCCTTATGAAGCAACTGCGGTAACACTAGGAGATATGCTTTCAGGTCCAACGATTCTTGCTGTGTTTGGGATTGTCGTAACCGTTATTTTTATGGTGCGTGGGATTAAAGGTGGAATCTTCTACGGAATGGTTCTGACGGCAGTAGCTGGAGTAGTAACGGGTGTAATTGAACGTCCAACTGCATTTGTAGGATCGATCCCAAGTTTAGCTCCGACGTTTGGTCAGGCATTTGCACTTGATTGGTCTACAGTATTTACATGGCAGTTGCTAGTAGTTATTTTAACTTTCTTGTTCGTTGATTTCTTTGATACGGCTGGAACGCTTTACGCTGTTGCGAATCAGGCTGGTTTTGTAAAAGACAATAAGCTCCCTCGTGCTAGCAAAGCATTGTTTGCTGATTCTAGTGCAACATCAATAGGTGCGATACTTGGTACATCAACAACAACTGCTTACATTGAGTCGGCTTCTGGGGTGGCGGCAGGCGGACGAACTGGATTTACGTCTGTTGTAACAGCTTTCTTCTTCCTACTCGCATTGTTCTTCTCGCCATTGTTGGCGGTTGTAACAGCACAGGTAACTGCTCCTGCATTAATTATTGTTGGGATCTTAATGGCGTCTTCTTTAGGGTTGATTGATTGGAAGAGGTTTGAGGTATCTGTACCGGCTTTCATGACAATTATTGCTATGCCGTTAACGTATAGTATTGCAACAGGGATTGCAATGGGCTTTATTTTATATCCAATAACAATGTTAGCAAAAGGGAAGGGCAAAGAAGTTCATCCAATTATGTATGTTCTCTTCTTTGTTTTCCTTGCGTATTTTGTTTTCTTGTCGGAATAATAAACCCGTACAAACCAAAAAATGAGAGTGGCTCTTACAAAGAGTTACTCTCATTTTTGTTATTTTAAGGAGAAACCTCTCACTAAAAGGTATGTACAGGGAGTGAGTGCTATCTCTAAATTCATCGACACTTTCTCTTAATTCCTTACGTTGGTTTTCATTTCAATCGAGCTTTCTTGTGTCGTTTGAGAGAGTGAGAGTAGTTCGTTCTTTTTCATTCATTTTAAAATATCTAGTATATCGTTAAAAAACTTGTTGACGATTATGATTTCTAATGGTAAAGTTAATCTCGTTGCTTAAGAGAAATTAATTGATTGCAAAAGAAGTTATGAAAAGTTCTTGACTTTCGTTACTTCAGTTGTTATGATATTAAAGTCGCCAATGAGCGACGACGTAGTTCTTTGAAAACTGAACAAAAGCCAAGCGAAATAGAGAAACATGTTTTCTCGTCAATGTTTAGCAATTTAGTAA
>NZ_JAXBLX010000043.1:0-39302 GCF_037027555.1 Halalkalibacter kiskunsagensis
TCCTCACGCCGTGCGCCTTTTGAGAAGAGCGCTCAAAAGGCTTAAATGATAACGGCGGTTCCGCTCATTGCTTAGATTATAAACAAAAAGGGGAAAAAACGACCCTTTTTGTTTATAATCTAAAAAACTGCTGAATATTCAGCAGTTTAAAAGCGGGATCCGTATCGTTTTGAGATAATATCATAAAATCCTAGTGAGTTGTATAAGGCTTTTGTTGCTTCATTGTTAATACCTGTTTCTAGTTCAATTCCTTTAATTTGTTTCTGCTCAGCCCAATAAATAACCTGCAATAACAGCTTTTTAGCAATTCCTTGATTTCTGTGTTCTTGATGGACATATAAGTCGTTTAACCAGATATAGTGACCACCCTTATCAATACTTAATGCTACATTTAAAAAAGCAGCGCCGACAAGTGTGCCTTCTTTTTCTGCTACGAAAATATGAGCCTGTGAATCTTTTTGTAAAGCTAAATCAAGAGTAATCAGGAGCTGTTCATAAGCATCCTTAGGACCAATTGGTTCAATTTGCCCCATAAATAAATTGGCAATTCGTCGTTTGAATTGGATATCTACGTCTTTATCCACCTCATACACTTTCACCATTCTCCAAGTTCCCCCTACAATAAACCATTTAGTATTAGCACAAGCGTAACACAAAACAAAGAAAGTGAGTAGATAAATAATTAACTGGTAATTTGAATGAGATTAGGTAAGGTGAATATTGAAGAAAGCTATGCTCTTGCGTCAGTGGGGAAGATGTTTCTATATTAAATCGCTAAGTAATTGACAGCAGTTTCAAATAGAAAAAACCCCACCAATTGGTGAGGTTTATGAACGCTATAGTTCTAACTCATTCAGGTTAGAGAGCTGTTCTTGAAAATGCATAAGTTGATCTTGCTCTGCAGGGGAAGAGGTTGCAAACGCAGAATTTAATGTGTCCTTTGCACGCTGCAATTCTTTTTGGACAGCCTCACGTTGAATATCTGTTTCAGCAGCTAATGCTAGCAACTCATATCGAGCGATAGATTCACGAGCTTCTTGAAAACTTTGAGGATGCTCCATTACTGCGCACCTTCTTTAAGATGTCTATTTTGATTTCGCACCGCTTTTTCAAGAGCCATATCGCCCAGAGTAATCGTATTTACTTCAGTTTCGTTAGCAGGTTGTGTAGCATATTTCCCCTCTTTGCGAACCCCTTTTGAACGTGAATTTATACTCATTCTTTTTTGCCCCTTTGACATGAAATTAGTACGTTCTTAACGTGCCCAATTCATCCCATCTCATTCTTAGAATCAACGTAAATTTAAGGCTTCTTCTAAATAGAGAGCAATACCATCTTCTTCGTTCGTTCGTGTGACTGAATTAGCTAGTGACTTTAATTCATCAATAGCATTCCCCATCGCAACCCCTTGTCCTGCATATTCAATCATTTCTAAGTCATTGTCCTCGTCGCCAAAAGCAATGATACGTTCTTTGGGAATACCATAAAAATCAGCAACCTTTTTGAGTCCTACTGCTTTGTTCATTCCCGCTTTGACAATTTCAATGACATTCCAAGGTGCTCCCCAAACTCTTTGATCAATCACTTCAGCATGAGCATCGACAAGGAGTTCGCGTAATTGTTGGACGTGATGATCTTGTGGATGGATCAATACGCATGTTGGGTCTTCCTTTAAAATATGTAGTAAGTTTCCGTGGTCAACCGGATTTTGACCAGCTAGAAACGTTTCAACAAACACCTCGTCAAAGGTTCGAAGGTAAAAATCATCGATCACTTCTACCATGATATTACTAACGTTAAAGGCTTCGCATGTTTCGATTACCGTTTTTGCCGTTTTAAGATCAAGCGGAGAATGATAAGTGCCGAAGCTTTTATCATGAGGGTGATGAACGAATGCCCCGTTAAAGTTAACTATTGCTGTATTTAGATTTAATTCCTGGTAATACTGAATGCTAGCTCGGTATGGTCGACCGGTTGAAATGGACACGATATGCCCTTGCTCTCTAGCCTTTGCAATTATTTGTTTTGAACGTGGGGAAATTGTTTTTTCGTCGGTAAGTAATGTCCCGTCAAGATCTAGTGCAACCAAATGTTGTTTTGCCATCAAATCTTCCTCTCAACGAATTGTCCTTATTCGTTCAATATTTTTTCTTGTAATTATGATATGATAGACATGCTTTTTATTTAAATTCTCCAGTAAGGAGGGAAAGCAGTGAATGTATTATTTGAAAATTTTGGTTTTCGAGCTCTATGGACACCAGAGTTAGTAATAGGATTGTTCATTATTTTAGTCCTTTATTTTCTCCTTGTAACTAAATGGCGCCATCGCTTCAAGGGAGCAACACCTGTGTTATTTAGACAAAAAACTTATTTTGTCCTAGCTTTACTAGCATTATATATTGGTTGGGGAAGCCCATTATATATTGCTGGACATATAATGATAAGCTTTCATATGACGCAAATGGTGTTTGCTTATTTTATTGCTACACCTCTCTTTTTACTAGGGATACCTTCATGGTTTTTTCAAGCCATCATTGATCGTTTTCGTTCACCTAAAACAGAACGAATATTCCGTGTGATCTGGAGCCCGATAGTCGCGCTTTTCTTATTTAACGGACTTTTTTCATTTTATCACGTCCCGTTTATGTTTGATACGTTGATGCAGTCTGTCGTCTTGCACAGTTTCTACGAATATTTACTATTAATTGCATCAGCCTTAATGTGGTGGCACATGATTGCTCCATTGCCAAGTGCATTTCCATTATCTGATTTACGACGTGTTGGGTATATTTTTGCCAATGGTATTTTAATTACCCCTGCATGTGCATTAATTATTTTTGCACCTACGACGTTATATCAAACCTATACAGACCCAACAATTTGGGCAACTGTTATGGCATACTGTTTGCCGGCTGGAGCTGATGTTCCAATGGGGCTGTTTTCCGGTCCGAATTCATTTTCATTTCTTGAAGCGAGAATGGATCAGCAATTAGCTGGTGTACTGATGAAAATTATGCAGGAAGTAATGTACGGATTTATGATTGGTTATGTGTTTAAACAGTGGTTAAAGAAAGAAAAGCAACAAGATGGAACATTAACGATTAGTGATATTCCAACAGCAAAAACGTAAGAGAGAGGTTACATTATGAGATTGTTTATTCCTATTTTGCTCGTACTTTTCTTAGGGGGGTGCGGCTGGGTTTACCAAGTAGGCAGTAATAATTCTTCTGAATTTGATATTTCTGAAGCTCAAATGCAAATAAGTGAATTTGAGTTTATTAATCAAGATAATGAGCCATATGGATCGGAGCAACTTGAAGGAGAATTTTGGATGGCGAATATGATCTTTACCTATTGTCCGTCTGTATGTCCAACAATGACGCCAAACATGCAACGTCTTCAATCTGCTATGAAAGAAAAAGGCTTGAACATGTCTTTTATTTCATTTACTGTTGATCCTGAAAGAGATACACCTAATCAACTTAAACAATATGGGACAAATGTTGGTGCAGATCTACAGTCATGGCACTTCTTAACAGGTTATTCTGTAGACGAGATTGCTGAGTTCTCGAAGGAGAGCTTTAAATCAATCGTTCAAAATGTAGAAGATAGTGAAGACATTATGCATAGTACGAGCTTTTTCTTAGTTGATCCAGAAGGCAATGTCATTCGTAAATATGATGGATTACAATCTGACCAAGAGGCAATCATTAAAGATTTAGAAGAAACGATCAATCAATAAGGTGCTTGTCACAATTTTGATGCATACAAACGGAGGTGAAAGAGTGAGCAAATTAAAGAGAAGCTATTTAAAGAGTGTATTGGTTATCGCAATATTTCTTATCATGTTAACAGGATGTGGCTCAACTCAAAGTGAACCAGAAGGAGAGTTGTCTCTTTTGAATGAACAAGGAGAGGAAGTTACACTTACAAATAAAGAACGTGCTACTGTGTTGTTTCATTTTACTGAAGTTGGCTGAGGACTTTGTCAACAGCAACTGGTTCAGTTGCAAGAGAATCTAGAGTTGTTTGATGGATTAGAAGCCGATCTTTATGCAATAAGCACAGATACACCAGATAACTCAAAGAGGTTAAAGGAAGCTGGAGCGTTTACATTTACCTTCTTAACAGATCATACGTTTGAAGTACTTGAACATGTAGATATGAGAAATGATAATTTGTCTTACCGAGGAATAAGCGTTTTAGATAAAGATGGGAATCACATTTATCATCAAGTAAATGATTTGTGGGGAGACCAAATTGAAGCTACAAGAAATATCATTTTTGAAAAAGTTGGAGAAATAACAAAATAACTACTAACTAATACTAAGGACAAGCTTGAATTTTCAGGTTTGTCTTTTTTGTTTATAGTTAATGAATTCATAGAAGACAGACACAAACTTATGAGAGAAACCTATTATGTTATTGTGTCCTTCAAGCTGTATAGAGCCGGATTTTGAGTTCGAATAAATAGATAAACAATAAGAAAATTTAAATAATGAAAAATAAAATAAAAATACAGTTGAATTAATTTTTATACATATATATAATGAGTAGCAAGATCAAAAGAGCAGATAAAGAAATGTTGGGAGAGGTAAAAATGAGAGTTGGGATTATAGGGGCTACAGGTTACGGTGGCGCAGAATTATTACGGTTATTACACCAACATCCTCATGTGCAAGAGGTTGTATTATATACGTCATCAAAAGAAGGAATGAATATACAAGAATCTTATCCACATGTGTCAGGTATTTATGAGCAGAACTTACAATCAATTGATTTAACGTCAATAAAAACAGAGGTTGATACGGTATTTCTAGCTACACCACCGGGAGTTTCAGCTGAATTCTCAGGTGCCATTGCTGAAGCTGGACCTCAAGTGATTGATTTATCTGGGGATCTACGTATACGAGATCCTAAAGTGTACGAAGAGTGGTATAAACGTCAATCAGCACCAGCTTCGCTCATTGATAAAGCGGTATATGGATTACCCGAATGGAACCGAGAAGAAATAAAACATGCTCGAATTATTTCCAATCCAGGTTGTTATCCAACAGCAACATTACTTGGCTTAGCTCCACTTGTTAAGAGTCAATTGATAGATGTTGAATCGATTATTATTGATGCGAAATCAGGAACATCGGGAGCAGGAAGGTCTCCTTCTGCTATTACCCATTTTAGTGAGATGAATGAAAATTTTAAAATATACCAAATTAATCAACATAAGCATATACCTGAAATTGAGCAAATTCTTAAAGAGTGGGATGAACTAATACCAAATGTAACATTTCAACCACATCTTGTCCCAATGGTTAGAGGGATTATGGCAACCATATATGTAAAGGCAAAGAAAAAGTTGAGTGAAAAAGAGTTACGAGACCTATACAAGGGTATGTATGCAAATGAAGGTTTTGTTCGAATTAGGGAAGAAGGCCAGTACCCTGCAACGAAAGAAGTATATGGAAGCAATTACTGTGACATTGGGCTAAGTTACGACGTGCGAACAGGACGTATTACAATTGTCTCAGTCATTGACAATGTCGTCAAAGGCGCGTCAGGTCAAGCGATACAAAACTTTAATATAATGAATGGATTTGAAGAGAATACAGGGTTACAACTGGTTCCAATGTATCCATAATGGAAGGTGGTCATCTCATGAAAGGCATAGCAACGCCAACAGTCATTGAAGTAGATAATGGAAGCATTGTATCCCCACAAGGCTTTTCTGCAACGGGATTATATTCAGGAGTGAAACGAAAGAGATTAGATTTAGGCGCTATTTATTGCGAGGTACCAGCAAGTGTAGCAGCTGTATATACTTGTAATAGAATTCAAGCTGCTCCGCTTAAAGTAACGAAGGAATCAATCGCTACTGAAGGGAAAATCCAAGCGCTGGTTGTAAATAGTGGAAATGCGAATGCTTGTACAGGAAAAAAAGGCTTAGAAGATGCCTATCAAATGAGAATGGAAAGTGCCAATCATTTTCAGGTGCCGGAGCATTACGTTGCGGTTACATCAACTGGTGTAATTGGAGAGTACTTAGCAATGGATAAAATAGTATCTGGTATAAAAAAGCTTGAGACGACTTCGACATTAGAAGGTGCGGAGGCATTTAATCAAGCAATTTTAACAACGGATACGATGAATAAAAAGGTATGTTATCAAACGAAAGTCGATGGGAAAACTGTGTCAGTTGGCGGAGTTGCAAAAGGATCAGGCATGATTAATCCAAATATGGCCACAATGCTTTCATTTGTCACAACAGATGCAAACATCGAATCAGAGGTCTTACAACAAGCATTGTCCACGATAACGAACCAAACATTTAACCGAATTACAGTTGATGGTGATACATCGACTAACGATATGGTTGTTGTCATGGCATCAGGGTTAGCTGAAAATGATTCACTTTCTCCGACACACCCAGATTGGGAGCCGTTTTATATTGCATTACAACAGACGTGTGAATCATTAGCAAAGCAAATTGCTCGAGATGGAGAAGGAGCAACAAAATTAATTGAAGTACAAGTGAACGGTGCATTAACGCATGATGAGGCTGGAAAAGTTGCAAAAAAAATTGTCGGTTCAGATCTTGTGAAATCAGCTGTTTATGGAACGGATGCTAATTGGGGGAGAATTATTTGTGCAATTGGATACAGTGGGTGTGAAATTGACCCAGAAACAATCGATATTGGGATTGGTCCTGTCCAAACGCTTGTAAATAGTCAACCAGTTACATTTTCAGAAGAAGAAGCAAAAGCATACATGGAGAACAATGAAACGATTGTAATAAAAGTAGATTTACATGTTGCAGATGGTTCAGGAAAAGCATGGGGTTGTGATTTGTCATACGATTATGTGCGAATAAACGCTGGATATAGAACATAAAGGTAATTCCCGGGGAGGGGAAAGATATGAAGGATATCGTGGTTATTAAATGTGGAGGTAGTACGATTGCTGAATTATCAACTGAATTTTTCAAAAGCGTCGTCAACATGCAACAAAGTGGGAAACATCCAATTATTGTGCATGGTGGCGGACCAGCGATTAACCAACTACTACAAAAGCTAGATATTAAATCAGAATTTGTTGACGGGCTAAGAAAAACAACAGAAGACGTCTTAGACACAGCTGAGATGGTACTTTGTGGGAAAGTGAATAAACAAGTTGTCACAAGTTTATATCAAGCAGGAGGGCAAGCTGTAGGTCTATCTGGTTGTGATGGCAAATTATTAGAAGTAAGACCAATTAATGAAGGAATGCTTGGGTATGTTGGAGAACCAATCAGCGTCAATACAAGTTTACTTACATCCTTAATGGATCTACAAATGATTCCTGTCATAGCTCCAATTGGGATGAATAATGAAGGTGTTCATTATAATGTCAATGCAGATAGTGCAGCTGCAGCAATAGCAAAAGAGCTAGAAGCAGAACAGCTAGTTTTTGTGACTGATGTTGATGGCATTTTAAAAGATGGCAAATGCCTAGATAAAGTAACGGCAGAAGAAATTGAAGCATATATTGCAGACGGAACTATTTATGGAGGAATGATTCCAAAAGTAAAGGCTGCACTTTTAACATTAACTGATAGTCTACAATCAGTGATGATTATGAATGGAAAATCTACGAATGTTGGAAAAAATGGATCGGTTCAAGGTACAACAATTATAAAAACCAAGATGAAGCAATTTGTTTCGTAAGGAGGATAAAATGAGTGCACTGTTTCCAACCTATGCAAGATGGAATGTGAAGCCAGAAAAAGGGATTGGGTCGAAGATTATTGATGTTGATGGCAACGAGTATCTAGACTTTATCTCTGGCATTGCTGTTTGTAATTTAGGCCATTGTCATCCGAAAGTTACAGACGCATTGGAAAAGCAAATACACACATTATGGCATGTTTCAAACTTGTTTGAGATTGAAGGACAAGAGAGAGTAGCTCAATTACTTGTCGATCATAGTGTAGGAGATTATGTCTTTTTCTGTAATAGTGGTGCTGAGGCAAATGAAGCAGCTATCAAATTAGCGAGAAAATCTACTGGGAAACACCATATTGTTAGTTTACAAAATTCGTTTCATGGTCGAACTACTGGAAGCATGGCCGCTACAGGTCAAGATAAAATCCACAATGGTTTTGGCCCGCTACTAACTGAATTTACGTACATTGAAATGAATAACCAATCCGCACTTGAAGAAGCTGTCACTAATAATACAGCAGCCATTATGGTCGAAGTGATCCAAGGTGAAGGCGGCATTCGTTTAATGAGTGACGACTATGCAAAGGCGCTCCAAGCTATATGTGAAAGATATAACTGTCTTCTAATTATAGATGAAGTGCAAACCGGGATTGGCCGTACTGGCACAGCTTTTGCCTATGAACAGTTTGGCTTATCACCAGATATTATTACTCTGGCAAAGGGGCTAGGGAATGGCTTTCCAGTTGGGGCATTAATAGGCAAAGAAACATTAAAAGATTCATTTTCTCCTGGTAGCCATGGGTCCACTTTTGGAGGGAATCCACTAGCTATGGCTGTAGCAGAAACGGTTCTGTCAGAAATTTTCAAGCCGGAACTATTAGATTCAGTTCAAAATAAAGGTGAATTTCTTACAAAGGAACTTAAGAATAAACTAGGCTCATTTGAGATTGTTGAAGAAATTAGAGGAAAAGGATTAATGGTGGGAGTTGCTTGTCAAATAGAGGTTGCTCCAATTATTGAAGCTTGTAGAGAAAAAGGATTACTCGTATTACCTGCTGGTCCGAAAGTTGTTCGTATTCTTCCTCCTCTAATTGTAACAAAGAGTGAAATAAATAAGGCAGTTGAGATTTTAACTGACGTATTAGCTAGTATAAAACCAAGCGTGAGCGTATAGATGACAATATCACTGCATGAAAGAAGTAGTGATTTTAAAAGAATATCAATGTATAAAAATTAAAATTTGAGTATAAGTATTCGTTAATGGGTGGAGGGAATCAGATGAAAGGATACGTAGTGTTAGAAAATGGTGAGGTGTTTGAAGGGATTCTTCATACTAGTCACACAGAAGTTCATGGGGAAATCGTATTTTTCACAGGGATGTCAGGTTATCAAGAAGTATTAAGTGATCCATCATTTAAAGGGCAAATGGTCGTGTTCACGTATCCGTTAATCGGTAATTATGGAGTGAATGAAAATGATTTTGAAAGTACGAATCCACAAGTGAATGCTCTTTTAGTAAGTGAGGTTTCAGAGGAGGGATTTCACTACGAAGCAAGCTCCTCACTAGTTACTTATTGTGAGAAGCATTCGATTCCGTTGCTATCAGGAGTCGATACAAGAGCGATTGTAAAACGGATACGAGAACAAGGTGATATGCGAGCAATTATTACAACCGATCCAACTAATCTATCGTTTGATCAATACACTCCGCTAGGGCAACAAGAAGTGGTTCCTATGGTATCTAGTGCAAAAATAGAAGTTCATGGAAATGGTGACCACCACATTGTAATGGTTGATTTTGGATACAAGAGATCGATTTTACATTCATTGTTGAAACAAGGCTGTAAAGTAACGATAGTTCCTTATAACTCATCATATCAGGTGATTGAAAGTCTTCAACCAGATGGAGTTCTATATACGAACGGTCCAGGAAATCCTAAACAATTGCAACATATTTTGCCGATCATTAAAGAAGTCGCCAAAGTGTATCCAACAATGGGAATTTGTTTAGGTCACCAGCTTCTAGCATTAGCGTTTGGGGCAGATACCGAAAAATTAACATTCGGTCACCGTGGGTCCAATCAGCCAGTTATTGATTTAGTAACGAATAAAGTGTATATGACTTCACAAAATCATAGCTATGTAGTTAAGGAAGATTCTCTTGTAGGTACGGATCTTGAAGCGAAATTTATGAATATCAATGATCGTTCAATAGAGGGATTAATTCATACAAAATATCCAGTGTTAACGGTGCAGTTTCATCCAGAAGCTCATCCCGGACCATCAGACAGTGAACAGCTCTTCTATACATTCATAGAAATGCTACGTAATAAAGGGAGAGAGAAAGTGTATGCCTAAACAATTTAATTTAAAAAAAGTTCTTGTAATTGGCTCTGGTCCAATTGTCATTGGGCAAGCGGCTGAATTTGATTATGCAGGTACGCAAGCTTGTCTTGCTCTTAAAGAAGAAGGAATTGAAGTTATTCTTATAAATAATAACCCGGCAACAGTAATGACAGATGAGTCTTGTGCTGATCGTGTCTACTTTGAGCCTTTAACAATCGAGAGTGTTGAAGCCATCTTACAAAAAGAACAGCCAGATGGAATCTTAGCGACTCTTGGAGGGCAAACAGGACTAAATTTAGCTTTGGACCTGCATGATAAAGGCATTTTAAAGCGCTATAAAGCTAAGTTACTAGGAACTCCTATTGAATCAATCAAAAAAGGGGAAGACCGTGAAGAGTTTCGTGCATTAATGCATGAATTAAATGAACCAGTGCCAGAAAGTGAAATTGTTACTACTAGTGATGCGGCTATTCAATTTGCCAATCAAGTTGGCTATCCAATAATTGTTCGACCTGCTTACACTCTTGGTGGTGCAGGTGGAGGAATTGCTTCAAGTGAAAAGGAATTAAAACAGATCATTAAAGGTGGGTTATCACTAAGTCCGATAAGCCAATGCCTAGTTGAAAAAAGCATCGCTGGTTTTAAAGAAATTGAGTATGAAGTGATGCGCGATAGTAATGATACATGTATTACTATTTGTAATATGGAAAATATTGATCCTGTCGGGATTCATACAGGGGATTCGATTGTTGTGGCACCGTCACAAACTCTGACCGATGTTGAGTATCAAATGCTACGTACTTGTTCAGTTAAGATTATTCGAGCTCTTGGCATTGTTGGGGGTTGTAATATTCAATTTGCCCTTGATCCACATAGCAAGCAATATTACTTAATTGAAGTGAATCCTCGTGTCAGCAGGTCGTCGGCCCTAGCTTCAAAAGCAACAGGTTACCCAATTGCACAAATGGCAGCAAAGGTTAGTATTGGCTATCATTTACATGAACTGATTAACCCGGTCACAGGTCATACGTATGCGAGCTTTGAGCCTGCCCTTGATTATGTTGTTGTTAAATTTCCGCGATGGCCTTTTGATAAATTTATGCATGCAGAGCGGAAACTTGGTACGCAGATGAAGGCAACAGGTGAAGTGATGGCCATCGAACGTAATTTGGAAGCTGGTATCCAAAAAGCAGTTCGATCACTTGAACTTAAAACAAATGGTCTTGAACTCCCTTCTATAACAAGTAAATCGAATGAAGAGTTATATCAATTAGTCGTGCAGGCTGATGATCGTCGCTTCTTTGTTTTGTTAGAGTTAATGAGAAGAGGCTACTCTCGTCAAGAACTTCATGAAGCAACAGGGATTACGGAATTTTTCCTTCAGTCATTTGAACGTTTGATCTCATATGAATATCAAATTAAAGAAGCAAGTTTTGCAGACATTGAGAAAGAAGCATTACAAACGTATAAAAAGGTTGGATTTGCCGACGCTTGGCTTGCTGGTGTTTGGGGAGTTTCAGAACAAGAAGTTCGGAAAAAGCGTTTAGAGCTAAACATCAAACCTTCTTATAAAATGGTTGACACTTGTGCTGGTGAGTTTACAGCATCGACTGCATATTTTTATTCAAGTTGGTCTGGTGAACATGACATTATTCCTCAATCAGGGAAAAAGAAAATTTTGTTATTAGGTTCAGGTCCAATTCGAATTGGCCAAGGAATAGAGTTTGATTATTGTTCCGTTCAAGGAATCCATGGTCTTCATCGACTTGGCTATGAAGCAATCATGATGAATAATAACCCAGAGACGGTTAGTACTGATTATGCAACAGCAGATCGGTTGTATTTTGAACCACTAACAGTTGAGGATATATTAAACGTTATTGACTTAGAAGAAGTAGAAGGCGTCATTGTTCAACTTGGAGGTCAGACGGCAATATCACTTGTTGCAGGGTTAGAAGATGCGGGAGTAAAACTCTATGGAACCAATCTTGATACGATCGATCAGTTGGAAGATCGAGGACGCTTTTATTCATTTATGAATCAAGTTGACGTACCACATATACCTGGTGTAACAGCGAATGATGAAAAAGATGCCCTCATAAAGGCTTCTGACATCGGTTACCCTGTTTTAATCCGACCATCTTATGTTATTGGTGGTCAAGGGATGATGTTGTTTGAATCAGAAAAAGAATTCGTTTCTTACTTAGATGATAAAGAACATCTTGTATCGTTCCCATTATTAATTGATGCGTATTACCCAGGAGTTGAATTAGAAGTAGACGCGTTAACAGACGGGGAGTCTATCTGTATTGCAGGAATGTTTGAACATGTTGAACGTGCGGGCGTGCATTCAGGTGACAGTGTTGCCGTTACACCCCCTTACTCGATTTCTGATCGGGTAAAAGACCTCGTTCTCTCCTACACAGAGAAGATTGCAAAGGGGATGGACTTTAAAGGAATCTTTAATATACAATTTGTGTTATTTAAAGAGCAATTGTATGTAATTGAGATTAACCCACGTGCATCAAGAACTGTGCCGATTTTAAGTAAAATCTCTAATAAGTCACTGATTGGTTATACCATTTCGTTATTGCTTGGAGAGTCACTGCCTTCGCTTGGGTTAACGAATAAAATCTTACCGGAACCTCATTTTTATACGGTGAAGGCTCCTGTATTTTCCTATCAGAAACTAGCAGGACTAGATCCAATTTTGGAAGCTGAAATGAAGTCGACGGGTGAGCTTATGAGTATGGGCGACAATCTAGATGAAGCATTCTTAAAAGCTTTTGTCTGGTCTGAGCAAGCTAAACCGAAGTTCTTTACGAAAAAAGGAAGCATTTTTGTTGATGTCGCTGATGAGTTTTTACCTGAATTTTCTACTTATGAGCTACAATTAAAGGAATTAGGGTTCTCGCTTGTTACTAATGGATTTGACGAATGGGTGCAGTCTGATGTGGCAATCGCATTAATCAGCTTGCCGAAACTGGGAACTAAAGATGGGACAGAGAAACGTCAAGAAGCGTTAAGACAACGTTGCTCTGTGATTTCTGAACTTACGACATTAGAAGTTATGTTAAAAGGCTTAGCTGTGAAAGAAGTTGACTATCATGCGATTCAAGATTGGTGGTTAAAAGAAAAGGAACTTATTAAGTAAAGGGAAGTGACAATATTGAAAGCTGCAACAAATACAACTACTCAAACATTATACGGACGTGATTTTCTTACGTTACTTGACTATACACCAAGTGACATCCGTCATTTGCTTGAAAGTGCGACAGAAATTAAAAATAATAAAGCAGCATATGCAGATGCGTTAAAAGGTCAGTCACTTGGAATGATCTTCGAAAATGCGTCTACTCGTACGCGAGTATCATTTGAAGTAGGGATGACGCAGTTAGGAGGGCATGCTCTTTTCTTAAGCCCGCGTGATATGCAAATTGGACGTGGAGAGCCCGTAAAGGATACGGCTAATGTTCTTTCACGTTATGTGGATGCGATTATGATTCGTACGAATTCACATGAACTTGTTTGTGAATTAGCAGAGCATTCAAAGGTACCTGTAATTAATGCACTTACAGATTATTATCATCCTTGTCAAGCGATGGCTGATTTATTAACGATTTATGAGCATAAAAAAACGTTAAAAGGGCTGAAACTTGCTTATGTTGGGGATGGAAATAATGTGGCGCATTCTCTACTTGCTGCAGGCGCAAAAGTTGGGATGGATGTTTCTGTCGCGACACCTGAAGGATATGAAGTAAATCAGAACATTTTTGAGAAAGCGAAACAAGCTGCAAAAGAAACTGGAGCGACACTTGTTCAAACGAATGATCCGAAAGAAGCAGTGAAAGACGCTGATGTCATTTATACAGATGTGTGGGCAAGTATGGGATTTGAACAAGAACAAGAAGAACGTTTAAAACAATTTGATCATTATCAAGTGAATTCAGACTTAGCTAGCTTAGCAAAAAATGATTATATTTTCCTACATTGTCTCCCGGCTCACCGTGATGAAGAAGTAACTTCAGAGATCATTGATGGAAGTCATTCTGTTGTCTATGATCAAGCTGAAAATCGTCTTCATGCACAAAAAGCGATTCTTTTAGCGTTATTAACCAATTCTAAGTAATTTCTCACTGTTCATGATTCGATTGCTTTTGGGCAATCTAATTATGGAAGGAGGGAACAATAATGGGACAAAATCGACAGTTTGAACCAGGTCAGAAAGCACCTAATAATGGAATTTACATTGAGATTGGTGAAACAGGCGATATGGTACAGAGTCCAAAGTCGTTAAAAATGGAAGCGGGAGATACGTTCCCAGATACGCAAAATGATAATCGAAAATGGACTCCAAAGCCAAAGCCGAAAGCTGGTCTGTAACCAAAAGAAGCTATAAACAAAAAGCAGCAGCAATGGCTCCGCACTGCGTGGCAGCGGATTGAGAAACCTACTCAATCCGTTGCCTTGTTTTAAAGCCCGCTATGATAAAACCTCGATCACTTTTTTGTTTACACATAAAAAAGTGATCGAGGTTTTTATTGATTTCATGTCTACTTTCACTTCCGTTTTTTCATCTTTTGGCATAACGTAGTAAAGATAATACAACTACATTTGAAATGATGGGAGAGACGTAAAGCAATGGTGCATGCTCGTTTTATACGCATAGAAGAACAGTGGAACGTCATCTATCTTCCAGAACGTCCGAATGGTTTTGCTGTGTTTTTACTTGGTAATAACGGGATGTTGGTAGAAGCAGATACAAGTGACTGGGAACACCATCCTGAGAAGAATCAATTCATAAAAGATTTGCTTTGTAGAGGTTACACGGTGGTCGCCTCCTCTCTCTTTGATCGACATTGGGGAAGTCAAAAAGCATTCCAATTGCTCGAACAACTCTATCATCTTGTCTTAAAAAAAGAAATTTTAAATAAAAAAATTCATCTCTTTGCAGAAGGAAGTGGAGCACTAGTAGCGATTCGCTGGTTAAATGCTTATTCGGAGATTGTTCGGTCCTGCTACTTTGTGAATCCTTGTTTTTCTTTAGAAACGTACTATGAACAGGAGAAGGAGAATAAGCTGTATTTTAAACGATTTATCAAAGAAATTGGAGAAGCTTATAAACTTGATCATAAAAAAATAACAAGTGATATGGTAAAAACAATGACACCGGAGTTGCAAAATGGGTATGTTCCCCCATTATCTATACATTGTCACATGCAAGAAAGGCATTTTCCTCTTCAATTGCAAAGCAGGCCATTTCAAAAACAATTAGCCGATAAAGAGATTATTGTTAATTTGAGAATCCATGGAAACAATAAATCGTTCTACAAGGCAGCACAATCTGCATTTCCATTTTATAAAAAATATGAAGAATTCTTATAGCCTGTCTCTTCTTTGACATAAGAGAAGGCTTTTTACATAAATTTTAATGTATAGGGGTGAGATGCATATGAAAAAAGCATTAGTCACAGGAGGGTTAGGTTTTATCGGTTTTCACTTAGTACAACGCCTACTAATGGAAGGAATTGAAGTAATAGTTGTTGATGAAATGCCTCAGGAAAAAAATGAAGTGCAAGAAGAAATGTGGATGAGAATCGGACGAAATGATTTGGCTACATTGCTGAATGAAAAAGTGGAAAATATTGATTTATTATCTGTGTTAAAAGATGTGGATACGATTTTTCACTTAGCTGCACAGACGTCTTCCGATAGCAAATGGCCTAAACTTGCAAAAGTAATTGAGAATAACGTCAAATTGACCAAGAAATTAGTAAAAGCGATACCGGAGCGTGCCATTCTAATCTATGCTTCTACAGTCGAAGTATATGGAGAACGCCCTGGATTGATCACAGAACGAACCCCAACGAACCCAACTTCGGCATATGGAATTACGAAGTTAGCAAGCGAGAGACTTATTGAAAATGAATGTAAGGAAAGAGGAATATCGTACTCGATTTTACGATTACCAACTATTTATGGACCGTGGCAAAGAAGTGATATGACATATCAGCAGATTATTCTAGGAAAGAAAGATCCTGAAATAGATCGTTCTACATTAGATGTTTTATATGTGGACGATTGTATTGAGGCGTTTTTGTTAGCAGCTAACTTACATCAGAAGAACGAAATCTTCCAGCTTACTTCGGGGCAAGAAGAAGCGTGGTATGAAGGAATTCGATTATTAGGATGTCGAGAAATAAAAAAGAAAAGTAAAATTAAGACAACGCTAAGTTCTGATAAATCAACTACGTTACTCGGCTTTACACCGCAAATAACGCTTGAGAAAGGGCTTGCCAAACAACGTGAACATGTGAAACAATGGCAGAATCAACAAAGGTTATCATAAGGGTGTGAACTAGTGCAAAGAAAAAGAGCAATAATAGGGATTTTAATATTTGCTTTTGTGACCATTCTATCTTATCTACTATTCCATGAGCTGTTTCATCTCGGAGAGGGATTGAGTGTTGTGTTTGCCCTAGTATTTGGGGCGATTGTTGAATTTATGTATCAAAAAAGAGGGTAACTCAAGGGTGATTTTGGGCCTTTTTGAGTCATCCTCTTTTGTTGATGTAAAATTTTACGATTCTTTAATAAACGAGTTCTCGTAAAACTTCATTTTAGGGTACTTATCAAGGGCTGTTCGCATTTGAAACTCGTTTTCGAACAGAACAACAATTCTACCATCTCTATCCGTTACTAGATTACGCTGAGATTTCTTGAAGGCTTCCATTGCTTCTGGTGGTCCAGCTGCCCAACGTGCAAAAGAAAACGGGAGACGTTCCAACTGAATGTCAACGTGATACTCATTCTTTAAACGATACTCTAATACTTCGAATTGAAGAACGCCAACGACTCCAACGATTTGCTGCTCAGAAAAACGGTTATAGGTTTTAAATAACTGGATTGCTCCTTCTTCCGTTAATTGCTGAAGCCCTTTTTCAAATGATTTGTGTTTTAATGCTTCCTTAACCGTAATGGCACTAAAATACTCAGGAGAGAAGTGCGGCATTTCATCAAATTCAAACGAATCTCCTTCAACAAGCGTATCGCCAATTCGGAATGTACCTGGGTCAAATAACCCAATAATATCTCCTGCATACGCTTCGTCAACAATGCTACGGCTTTGAGCCAAAAATTGTGTTGGTTGCGACAGCTTCAGATTTTTACCGATTCGAACGTGTTTAACGGACATTCCACGCTCAAACTTTCCTGAAGTAATCCGTAAAAAGGCAATCCGATCGCGGTGAGCTGGGTTCATATTTGCTTGAATTTTAAAGATAAAGCCAGAGAATGATTGATGTTCTAACGGGTCAATCAAACCATTCGTACTTTCCCTTGGTGTAGGGGAAGGTGAAAGAGTTAGAAAATGCTCTAAAAATGTTTGAACACCGAAACTTGAAATCGCACTTCCGAAGAAAATCGGTGTAATTTCCCCTTTTGCAATAAGTTCTTGGTCAAACTCATCGCCGGCAACGTCTAATAATTCAAGTTCTTCTCGAAACTGTGCGACTAGACCTTCATCACCGATCGCTTCATCTAGTTTTGGATCATCTGGACCTTCAAGTTGAATAACATCGATTTCTTTAGGGTTTTCTGGATTGTATAATTCAAGTCTTTTGTTATGACGATCATAAACACCAGAAAAGGATTGGCCCATGCCAATAGGCCAGCCCATCGGATAAGATCTTATCCCAAGTAAATTTTCAAGTTCTTCCATCAATTCGAATGGATCGCGTCCTTGACGGTCTAACTTATTCATAAATGTAAAAATTGGAATGCCGCGCATTTTACAAACTTTAAATAATTTCTTTGTTTGCGCTTCAACCCCTTTAGCTGCGTCAATAAGCATCGTTGCAGAGTCTGCTGCAGTTAACGTTCGGTAAGTATCCTCACTGAAATCTTCATGTCCTGGTGTATCCAAAATATTCACATGATATCCATCGTACAGAAATTCAAGCACGGAACTGGTAACGGAAATTCCACGTTGCTTTTCAATTTCCATCCAATCACTCATGGCGTGTTTAGATGTTTTCTTACCCTTAACTGAGCCAGCTTCACGGATGGCTCCTCCGAACAAAAGAAGTTTCTCCGTAAGTGTGGTTTTTCCCGCATCCGGATGCGAAATAATTGCAAATGTGCGGCGCGCTTGAACCGCTTTTGTATAATTCATAAATGTTCCTCGCTTCTACATCAAAATTGTCTGGGTTTATTATAACAGTGTTGCTCAAATGTTTCACCTTTGGAATTAAAAAGATTACAATCATATTACAAGTTTGTATCAAAAGGCAAGTTCAAAAGGATTTAAACATACGATTAACGAATAGTTAGGACGCATAAATCAATCGTAAAAAGATGAAATATCGCAAATCATGTTATATTAGTGATGCAAACATAAATAGGGAGAGTGTCAACATGATTATACAACGATTTTTACTGGTGTTGTTACCGATTCTACTTATAGGTTGTTCTGATATTAGTAGTAACTTCACTACTTTGAATAGAGTTGGATTATTACTTGAGGATACAATTGACGACCAAGGATGGAATAACAAAGGGTATCAAGGCTTATTAAATATCCATTCGAATCTTAATGTCGATGTTGTATTCAAGGAGGATATGAATACAGAAGAGAAAGTAAAAAAAGCTGTAGAAAGCTTTGTTGCAGATGGTGTGAATCTTATATTTGGACATGGGCGGTTCTTTTCGGAACATTTCACAGATCTTGGGAAGTCTTATCCAGATGTTCATTTTGTTAGTTTTAATGGGGACGTTCAGGGTGACAATGTAACAAGTCTTCATTTTGACAGTTATGCTATGGGGTACTTCGCTGGGATGGTTGCAGCTGCTATGTCAGAAACTGGCGATGTAGGTGCTATTGCTGCACATGATTGGCAACCAGAAGTTGAAGGTTTTCATGACGGAGCCTCCCTTAGTGGAACAAAGGCAAAGGTTCATCTTAAATTTGTAAAAGATTGGACAGATAGTGATACTGCTTTATCTTATTTCGAAGATTTGAAGAGATCTGGAGTAGATGTGTTTTATCCAGCTGGTGATGGATATCATCTTGATCTTATTGAAGAAATAAGGAATGAAGGACTGTATGCCATCGGTTTTGTCGGGGATCAATCAGATTTAGGCGAGTCAACTGTGTTAACGAGTACTGTTCAACATGTTGATTATTTATATGAATTAGTTGCAGAACAGTTTACCAAAAATGAATTAGGAAACGGTAATTTGCGCTTTGATTTTAAAGATGGTGTGATATCGCTCGGAAATTTCAGTTCAAGAGTACCAGAAGACATTCAAATACAAATTAAGGATGCGGTCAGGCAGTACATAGAAACAGGTGAGTTGCCAACGGAGGCTATTAAGTAGTTAGCTTGCGTTCATTTAACTAGCATAGTATTGTAAGAGGGAGTTCAAAAAGTAGGAGAATTTTAATAATCAGTTAATTTCGTATGTAAATGCTTGGAGAATGAATACAAAACGTACAAGCTACATAGATTATTGTTTGCTCTTTTTTGAACTCTAGGATAAGGAAAGTATAAAATAGAGGTGGATAACTGTGAATAATCCTGAAATGAATATGAAGTTTATGCAAATTGCTATGAAGCACCTCCCAGAAGGAAAGAAGTTGCTAGATGAAAAAGGGATTGAATTGAATATGGAAGATTTACAACCGATGCTAGAATTGCTATTAAATGTAATGTCCGAGGCTTACGAGCTAGGCAAAAATCATGCTTCCGAAGAATAATTAAAATAAAAGAACAAAATGGTAGCTCGACCTGAGATCGTCTCGGACGAGCTTTTGTTATGCATGAAGTGTCAAGTTCTTTACAAATAGAATGTACTTGTTTAATAAAGGTTTTGAGGAGGAGATTGTATGGAGAAGAACGAGAAGCTAAAAGCGTTTGCTAAAGAGATGAAAGAAGGATTTCAGTTAGTGAATGAAAAACGCGATGAAGAAGCAAAAAAGAAGTTACAACCATTTATAGAGTTAATGAGAAAAAGTGGAGCTCCACACATCCGTCTTTTTTCTACTTATAGCATTGCTCAAATACGTACTGGTGAGTTAGAAGGTTTTATGCAAACATACGCCGAAGTAAAGGAAATGAAGCCTAAAAATGAGGAAGAAAAAAAGCAAAAGCAGCAGTTGGACCGCTTTTTCAATGACCTCATGATGGAATTGCAAAAAGAAGAAGGACATTCATCGTAACTGACAAGCTCAAAATCAGACAACAGCTCATAGGATGATATATACCTATGGGAAGGAGCTGACTATGAATGAACTATTATTCTTATCAACCGATGATGAGAAGTATGCATCATCATCATGGCGAGAATCAACGATTTTTTCCGGTTCTTCCGTTTTTAGCAGGGTTAGCGGTAAGTCCATTCATCTTTGGTGGATATGGTCGTCCGAATTATGGACCTAACTTCGGTCCTAACTATGGTCCGAGTTACGGTCCACAATATGGTCCTGGATTTGGCCCGCAGTATGGGCCTAGTTATGGTCCGAATTTTGGCTATCAACAGCAACCATTTTATAAATGGTAACCATATAAACAAAACAAAAAAGAAGAACGCTAACGTTAATCGTCAGCGTTCTTCTTTTTTGAATTCTCTTCTTTGTTTTCTTGAGTAAAATAATCTGTCACCTTGCTAGCAAGTGGTGCAAGTTTCACAAGGTAAGGACTAAGTGATTGGACAAGTGCCATAATATTAGCGAGCTGGTCGGTTTGCGGATTTGATTGTTGGTTACTTAAAGGTTCATTTTGATTTTGCTCTTCAGTCATTTCTTGATTTGGCTCTGATTGATCTGCAGATATTTCTGGTTGTTCGGGTTGGGATGGACGTTTTCCAAACATTAATTCAGTAAAAAAATCAGGTTGTTGATTCTGATCATCTCTCATAATACCCCTCCTTTAGAGTGCTCTTAAGTATTGTATGGATGGAAACGGAACACTGTGTAAAGGCTAATGCCTAAATAAGGTGTTCGTGTAGACAGAACGAATGAAATACGTTAAAATTAGTATCAGGTACTAATTAGAGTGATAAAAAGTGGTTGCAATGGCTCTGCATGCTGCTCTCACATTCTGAGAAACTTGCTCAGAATAGGATTTAATACCTGCAGCGGCTCCACTCATTGCTTAGAGGTTGTTCAAAAAGGGAAAGTCCCCCTTTTTTGAACAACCTCTAATAATAACCCAAAGAATCGTGTGCTAATCGCGAAAGGGGAATGAAACGATGACAAAAGCAGGAATATTAGGGATGGGAAGCTATATTGGGGAAGAGCTTGTCACAAATGCTGACTTTGAAAAGAAAATAGATACAAATGATGAATGGATCAGAACAAGAACAGGCATTGAAGAAAGACGCTTTGCTCCAAAAGAGATTGACACTTCAGATATGGCTTATAAGGCAGCAAAAGATGCACTTGAGCATGCTGAGGTTTCAGCAGAGGATATAGATTTGATATTGGTGGCAACAGTTACACCAGATATGCCGTTTCCTACGGTCTCAACCTTAATTCAGCATCGCCTCGGTGCAAAAAAGGCAGCTGCAATGGATGTTAGTGCAGCATGCGCAGGATTTATATATGGCTTAGCTACAGCCCAGCAATTTATTGAAAATGGCGCATACAAGAATGTTCTTGTAGTAGGAGTGGAGAAGTTATCTAAAATTACCGATTTTACTGATCGAAATACAGCTGTTTTATTTGGAGATGGTGCAGGTGCAGCAGTTGTTGGTCCAGTAGCTGAAGACAAAGGGATATTGGCATTTGAACTTGGTGCTGATGGAACTGGTGCGATGCATATTAATCAACAAGGGCAATATTTGCAAATGAATGGACGAGAAGTGTTTAAATTTGCGGTACGCCAAATGGGTGATTCCTCCTTACGAGTTCTCGAAAAAGCTGGATTATCAAAAGAGGAGTGTGATTTTCTTGTTCCTCACCAAGCAAATATTCGGATTATGGAAGCTGCAAGAGAGCGTCTAGATCTCCCTCAAGAGAAAATGTCAAAAACGGTTCATAAATATGGAAATACATCCTCAGCTTCAATCCCGATGGCTATGGTGGATGAATTAAAAAGTGGTAAGATCAAAGATGGAGATGTACTAGTTTTAGTTGGTTTTGGAGCTGGTCTTGTATGGGGATCTGTTGCACTTAGATGGGGGAAATAACCATTAACGCAAAGGAGAGAAATAACGTGGAAAAAAGACGTGTCGTAATAACAGGTATGGGAGCTGTCACTCCGCTTGGTTTAGATGTGGCAACCACTTGGAACAATGCGATTGAGGGAAAGTCAGGAGTAGGTCCTTTAACGAGAGTACAGGCTGAGGAATTTCCGATGAAGGTAGCGGCTGAAATTCGTGACTTTGATTCAGCTGTTTTTATGGATAAGAAAGAAGCAAGAAAGATGGACCGATTCACACAGTTTGCTGTTGCTTCATCTTTAATGGCTTTAGAAGATGCTAAATTAGAAATAACAGATGACATTGCTCCGCGCGTGGGAGTATGGATTGGCTCAGGTATCGGTGGCATGGAAACGTATGAACAGAATTTCCGACAATTCCTTGAAAAAGGACACCGACGAGTTAGCCCATTTTTCGTCCCAATGATGATCCCAGATATGGCTTCTGGGCAAGTGTCAATTATAACAGGAGCAAAGGGAATCAATTCTTGTTCGGTTACGGCTTGTGCTTCTGGGACAAATTCAATTGGAGATGCGTTTAAAGTCATTCAACGTGGTGATGCAGATGTAATGATTACAGGAGGATCTGAAGCACCAATTACGAACATGGCAGTTGCGGGTTTCTGTTCCGCAAAGGCTGTTTCAACAAGCGAAGATCCAACAACTGCTTCAAGGCCTTTTGATGCAAATCGTGATGGATTTGTCATGGGTGAAGGTGCGGGGATTTTAATTCTTGAAAGTCTAGAATCAGCACAAAAACGTGGCGCAACGATTTATGCTGAGATTGTCGGGTATGGTGCAACGGGTGATGCACATCATGTGACAGCGCCGGCACCTGAAGGTGAAGGCGGTGCACGCGCAATGAAGCAAGCAATCGATGACGCCGGATTAAAGCCAGAAGACATTGATTATTTAAACGCTCATGGTACAAGTACACCATATAATGATAAATTTGAAACAATGGCTGCGAAAACAGTCTTTGGAGAGCATGCTTATAAATTAGCAATTAGCTCAACTAAATCAATGACTGGTCATCTACTTGGAGCTGCTGGTGCTGTGGAAGCGATTCTTTCGATTCAGGCAATAAAAGAAGGAATCATTCCTCCAACCATTAATTATGAGACTCCAGACCCTGATTGTGATCTTGACTATGTTCCAAACGAAGCTCGGAAGCAACAAGTAAGAGCTGTATTAAGCAATTCACTTGGTTTTGGTGGACATAATGCAACTTTAGTATTTAAAAAATATACGGAATAGAAAAAAGGCTGACTTATCCAAGTTTATCCCTAATAACTAGGGGTTTACTGGATGGTCAGTCTTTTCTTATATATTTTCTTCTTTGCTTTTTTCCTCGTCTTCAGAACCGTTGAATATATCATAGATTGCTTGACGATTTTTGTCCAGATTCATTTCTAATACAGCGCCCGCGTGTTGATAATAGACATCCTGGAAGCTTCCGTCAATTGGAATACGGATCGTTTCAATTCTACCAATTGGATTCAACACAAAATCGCGGCCGAGACTTAACATTTTAGATGTGCGTAGGTTCGTTTCAAGATGTGGCTCAAGTGCCCCAATTAATCTTGGTATTTTTGACATGCCTGAAAGAGTGAAAAGTTCATCTTTCAGTAGTTTGAGTGTTTCTTGTTGTCGCCTTACGCGTCCGAAGTCATTTTCATTGTCTTTTCGAAAGCGCACATATTTTAATGTATCCTCACCATGTAACCGATGATTTCCTGGCTGAAAGTCAATTTGGTTGTTTACGTCAAACATACGTTGCTCAATTGTCACAGGTAGCCCGTTTGGGACAATTGTATCTACTGTGTTAATAAAACCGGCAAAATTAACTATTGTGTAATAATGTATATCAATTTTGAAATTTTGTTCGATTGTTTCTTGAAGCAAGTCGACACCACCAAAAGCAAATGCCGCATTTATCTTATTATTGGAACGACCAGGAATTTCTACATAGACATCACGCATGATAGAAGCAAGCTTAGCTTCTCCATTTAGAGGATTGTATTGTCCAATCATGATCGTGTCTGTACGAGCGAGTCCATCTGTTGACGAATCAACCCCAACTAAAAGAACATTAATCGGTTGGTTATTCTCAGGTTCTTTTGCTGTAATAGTGTCTTTCTTGGGACTTTCTTTTACAGAGGGGTTAGTTTTATTTTTCGCTGAAATTTGTTGTTCAGTTTCCGTTTTTCCTGCATGATATTCCGTGTAAGCATAAGTTACGATCGAGCCAAAAAGAATAAGAAAAACGAGCAAGCTAAAGAACAATGTAGGTCTATATCGTCTCTTTTGCTTACGTCTATTAGCTTTTTTTCGGATAGACATATAGAGCCTCCTCCTAATTTTCCCGCAGGGTAGAAGATAAACTAAAACATATGATTACCTGTGTTTGACAACACTAAACATAGAAATTCTACCTTGGTAAGAAACTAAAATTATAGTAATATTATTCGTTGAACAGGTCATTTTCATGAATGAAAAAGAGAAATAATTAAAGAAAAAGGGGCAGGAAGAAGCTATGAATTCATTGCAATTATATAAAAAGAACCAAGTTGAAACCGCTTTAGAAGCTGTTTTAATCATTAAGCCAGATGAAGATATTATCGTTCCTTTGGCAGTAGGTGAACCTCCAGCCTTAATGGACGCTCTTATAAAACATGACAATTTGAAAGAGAATCGGTTGTATCAAATGCTGTCACTAAGACCTGTACGCCCATTTAACCCTTCTAAAGTTAAACTTATTTCTATGTTTTTAAATAAAGATGAACGCAGAGGATTTTATGAGAAGGAACTCGATTTATTACCGAATCATTTCTCGGATGTCCCTTCAATACTTGAAGAAGTTGCAAGAGACTATGTTATTATGGCAACTGTCTCTCCAATGGATGAGAACGGTTATTTTTCACTAGGAACAAATTGTGATTATATTATTCCGTTATTGCCAAAAGCAAAACGAATCATTCTAGAAGTGAATGAAAATATGCCATATACTTATGGTGAAAATCACATTTATATTTCAGACGTAGATTCAATCATTGAAAATCATGTGTCACTTCCTGAAACACCAGATATTCCATTACGTGAAGAGGATGAAATTATTGGAAAAACAGTTGCTTCCCTAATAAATAGCGGAGATACGCTTCAAATAGGCTTTGGTGCAATTCCAAATGCGATTATGAATTTTTTATCTAGCCATAAGGATTTAACGATTTTCACGGAGATGCTTCCAGATGAAATTGTTGATTTGGTTGAATCTGGAGCTGTTACAAACTCTAACAACCCTTTGAAAAAGGGTAGCATGACAGCGACATTTGCGTTTGGAACAAAGAAGTTATATGATTTCATGGATCATAATGAGCAAGTTCACATGTACCCCGTAAATAAAACGAATGACAGTAGGCTCATTGCACAGATCGATCACCTTGTGACGATTAATGCCACAATAGAGGTTGATTTTTTAGGACAATGTAATTCTGAATCAATTGGGGGCAGATTTTATTCTTCAACTGGTGGACAAGGTGATTTTGGTATTGGAGCAAGGATGTCCAAATACGGGAAAGGCATCATTTGTCTTCATTCAACCACTAAAAATGGCACAATATCTAAAATCGTACCAGCATTAGCAAATGGATCGGTTGTATCCACTTCTAAAAACGATGTTGACTATGTCGTAACAGAATATGGGGTAGCAAAATTACGTGGGAAAACAATTCGTGAGCGCGTGGAAGCAATGATTGCTATTGCTCATCCGAATTTTCATGATGAACTCAGACAAGAAGCAGAAAAAATGGGTTATTGATAGAGAGGTTCACTGAAAATGACAGGATGTGATTTAACAGGAACAGGAGTTCTAGATACAACTATTGAGATATTGCATACATAGTGGTGATAGAACACAATATTGGTTTAGGTATTTAGTTCAATAAGACAATGGTGATATCGATAATTATAAATTTGTATGCCAATTGAAAAATAAATTATTTTTCAATTAAACATAAAGGTGAGCAGTACAAATGTACTGCTCACCTTTATGTTTATATATAAGTTAAAATGAAAGTTTTGTACAGTTTTTAAAATGCTTTGTCACCGTTAAAGATTGAATTCTTAACAACAACATAATCTACGTTACGAATGGATAGTAACTTACTTCCGCCAGAATAGGAGATAGAGGATTGAAGATCTTGCTCCATTTCGATTAACGTATCTTGCAAGAAGCCTTTGTGTTCCATAATAATTTTTTTGCCTTCTACATTTTTCTTTTCGCCTTTTTGAAACTCCGAAGCTGATCCAAAGTATTCTTTATAAAGTTTGCCATCTTCCTCAATGGTTTCTCCTGGGGATTCTTCATGTCCTGCAAATAAAGAACCGATCATGACCATCGAAGCACCAAATCTGATTGATTTAGCAATATCACCATGGGTACGTATTCCTCCGTCAGCAATGATCGGCTTACTTGCAGCCTTAGCACACCAACGTAGTGCTGCTAATTGCCAACCACCAGTTCCAAATCCAGTTTTAATTTTCGTGATGCATACCTTTCCTGGCCCAATGCCGACCTTAGTCGCATCCGCACCAGCATTCTCTAATTCTCTTACAGCTTCTGGAGTTCCAACATTTCCTGCAATAACAAAGCTATTAGGTAAGTGTTTCTTAATATGTTGAATCATCTGTATAACTGCATTCGAATGACCGTGAGCTATATCGATCGTAATATAATCAGGTGAAAGTTGCTCCTCAGATAATTGTTGTATGAAATGATATTCGTCATCTTTAACACCAACACTAATAGATGAGATTAAGCCACGTGATTTCATATCTTTTATAAAAGATTGTCGTTTCTCAGGTTCGAAACGATGCATAACATAGAAATAGCCATTTTCCGCTAAATAAATAGCGATTTTTTCATCTATAATAGTTTGCATATTTGCAGGCACTACAGGTAACTTAAATGTATGCTCTCCGAAGGTTATAGCTGTATCGCACTCAGATCTGCTATTGACCACACATTTTGCTGGAATCAATTGTATATCTTCGTAATCAAACACATTTTCCATGATTTACACCCCTAAACGCGAATATTGAAGTTTATTTGATTTAAAAACGTTCGTCCATTTGGTAATGTATATCATTTTGAGCAATATGTCAAAGTTTTTTTGTGGTTGTAAGATAATTTAAGAAATATGTGCCTCATTTGGTTTGTACAGACCTCTTGAGCAAGGATAGCAATACGTATCAATTCAACAAATTATGTACAACTTTAAACATAAGGACCTATAGGAATACACATTCGTTTTCCTGTAAATAATGAGGTTGCGTAGTAATGGAAGGGATTAAAAACTACAATTGACTAAAGTTATAGCACCTTTTCTCGACCGAACCATGCATAGTTAAGATAGGGGACATTTAATAACTGAAATGTGAACATTCCTTTAACATTTGTATGACAGTCCCTTCGTTTCGCCAATGTCTATTAAACTATAGTGTAGGTAAAATAGTGAAAGGAGTTAGAGTTACAAAGTTATTTACAAAGCTTGCAGTAAGAATAATAAAAGAAATTGATTCGTAATAGAAGAGGTGTAAGATATGAAAAGAAATTGGCTCATTTCATTAACCGTGATGGTTATGCTTGTTGCAGCATGTGGAGCAACGGAGGAAGAACAAAGCGGGGGAGCACTTGATGAGTTAACACCAATTGAAGTTGACCTGGATGTGCCTGAGTCAGCTGAAATTGGAGTTGCGGTTCCGTTTTCAAGTTCCGTTACTCAAGGAGAAGATTTGGTTGAAGATGCAAGCGAAGTCGTCTATGAAATTTGGATTGAAGGTCAAAAAGAACAAAGTGAGTTAATTGAGGCCGAGAAACAAGAGGGACATGTTTATTTACTTGATCATACATTTGAAGAAGCTGGCCTGTATCATGTGCAGACCCATGTAACTGCAAGAGGATTACACCGTATGCCAACAGCTCAAATACAAGTTGGCAAGATTGAGACTAGTGAAGAAGAAGAGTTAGAGGAAGACCATTCACATGAACATGCTCACCATCATACCCATGAACACCAAAAGAATATTGAAATAGATACGAGTGTTGAAACTGATAAGCGACTTGTTATACACATTGCTATAGAAGGTATCGCATATACAGGTGGGGCCGTGACACTAGAGATGTGGCAAGCTGGTGATGAACAGCGGCAATGGCTTGATTTAGAAGAGAAAGACGAAGGCCAATTTGAATTGCATAGCATTGATGAATTTTCGGGGACGTATTCTGTTATTGTGCACATTCAAGATGAAGAGTTACATGAACATATAGAGATGGAATTGGAATTATAAGAATAAGGAGATGAGGCTGCCTTTGTTAGGAAAGCCTCATCTTTTGATTTTCTCATAAACTTACAGGTTATTCTTTCTTTTAGCTTGAAGCCAAGTAAGAGCGTCATTTCGATTTATGATTTCATTGTCTAATTGAAAGCATGTTAATTGATGGAGGATATCAGAAAAAATAGGCCCTGGCTTAATTCCTTGCATAAGGAGATCTTGCCCAGTCAATAATGGTTTTAGCTGTTCTCGCTTTTCAACATAATTCCGTAATAAAGTATTTTCAGTTAATATGGTATACAAAAGAATTGTATCCTCCTTGAACATATGATAACGGTTATGAATGGAACTCATTGTCTCATTTTTTGAAAGAGGGACTGTTTGCATAGCTTCAAGTTGTTGAATAAGTTGGTTCTGTTTTGTAGTGAGTGAGTAGCGTTTTACCTTTTGTTTCCAATTGTGCTGACCGTAATTTAACGTAAGAATAACGATAAATGCATCGTTGAAGTGATAAGCGATTACTTGTTCTAGTTTCATTAATGATTCGATCGTAGGCTTTAAATTAAATAGAGACTGCCACACATGTAATGAATCAAGTAGCTTCACACCACGAATGATCGTTTCTTCGTTGATTAACAGCTGAATCTCTCTCAGAAAGCGAGTCGCACTCACTTGTTTTAGTAAGTAAGAAGCGTTAAGTGCTAGTTCCTCGGTCTGTTTGGCAAGAGTGTAATCAAAGCGCAAGGCGAACCGTATCGCTCGAACAATACGTGTAGGGTCTTCAATAAAACTAAGGTTGTGAAGAATCCGAATTTCTTTATTATCCATATCCTCTTGTCCTTGAAAAAAATCCAGAAGTTTTCCAAAATCGCTTTTGTTTATTTGCAATGCTAAGGCATTGATGGAGAAATCACGTCTTCGTAAGTCTTCACGTATGTTTGATGCCCTTACAGTTGGAAGAGCTGCTGGTGCATCATAATATTCAGTTCGACATGTGACAATATCAAGCTTTATATTTGTCGGAGTTGTCCAAGTAGCTGTTGCGAACTGTTCATGGGTTTTTATTTGTCCTCCTAATTGTTCTCTTATCGTATGGGCAAACGATATTCCATCCCCTTCAACTACTAAATCAATATCTTCATTTAGGCGATTTAATAGAAAGTCACGGACGATTCCACCAATTAAATATACGTTGATCCCATGTGAATCAGCAATGGCACCTATTTCACGAAGCAGGTTATAAGTATCTGGTGGCAATTGAGCTTGCATTTTCGTGACAATGGATTGATCGGTTACAGGTCTTGATTTTCGATGTAATTGTTCAATGACATCGGTCCTTGAAACAATTCCGACTACATTTTGATTCAACATAATGGGAATTCTTCCGATATTATGCTTCATCATCGTTGTTTGAATTTCCTCTAATGATGAGGTAGGTTCTAACGTAACAATTTGTGTAGACATATAAGCTTTAACAGGAGCATGTCCAAGTCCGTGGTGTGTCGCCTTGTCAACGTCACGTCTTGAAATGACTCCGATAAGGTATCCGTCTTCGTTTAAAACTGGAAATCCGGTATGTCCATATTGGTACATTCGTTCAAGTACTTCATCAATTGAATCATATGGGGAAACAAATTTCACCGGTTTAGCCATCATTTCACTCGCTGTTACGGATGGCTTTATCATTCGATTTATTACGTGTTTCACTTTTTTTACTACACTATTTAATTCTTGCTTTTTCATTGTTGCAGAAGCAGCTTGTGAATGACCTCCACCGCCTAGATCATCCATTAATGGTTGGAAATCAATCCGGTTTGAACTTGACCGAGCAACAACATATACGTGGTCTTTCATCTTAACGATAGATAGAGTAGCATCTGAATCAGTTGATTCCATTAGTCGTCGTGTCAATGTAGCAAGCCCATTTTGGTAAGTAGACTGCTCATGGGTTGTAATGAGGATTGTCATGCCGCTGATAGTAATTTCTTCACTGTTCGTTAAGAGAATTTGGAACAGTTGTTTTTCTTCGGTGGTTAACGATTGTTCTGAAAAATGATTGATAAGTGTTACATCCATCTCTAATCCTTTGAGAATATAAGCAATATAAAGATCTCTAGAAGTAGTCTGTTTAAAAGTGAAGTTGCCCGTATCGGTATAAAGGCCAAGCCCAAATAATGTCGCTTCAAAAGGCGTAATAGTGACTTTCTCTTTAAGTAACCTCTCCATTAAAAGTGTAATTGTAGCTCCCACTTGCTCGACATAGCGTTCCTCCCCTTGAACATCATCTTCTTTAGGGGGATGGTGATCATAAAGAATCGTTTTTGTCTCATTTGATAGATCATCGACTGGGATGCCTGTTCTATTCATGGAAGCGACATCGACTAGAATTAACGTTTTGACCTGACTCCAACGGATTTGTTCATATGTAGAAAGGGCAAGTTGATCACGGTAAATCGCTAAATATGATTTCACGGTTGGCTGCTGTTTTTCTGAAAGAGCTACTTCAGCACTCGGGTAAAGTTTCTTTGCTGCTAGCAAAGAAGCAAGCCCATCAAAATCAAGATTCATATGTGAAACGATAACATCCATAAATGGTTCCTCTTTTCTATCATTGAGATGCAATCGGCAAAGTAGGCCAGCTACTCATCAGAGTTATAGCGAGCGGAGCCAATGCATCTTCTTTTTAACAATTTCATCTTTAGTGTACCAAAAATTCACAATGATTGATAAGGAGATGTGTAAGTAGTGAGTTCCTATCCTTCTTCCTCTATAATTAAGCCCTTTAATTCAAGTGGTGGCTGCTCATAACTCCTCAAATGATTTGGTTTCTTTCGTTTGTAAAACGCTTGATCATCGTGCTTGATGATTGCTTTTAACTGACTTATGATGTCCAAGACGAGTTTTCTCGGGTTCGAAGCTACAAAGGTATCTGTATCGAAGGATACGCTGTTATTATCAGTTAATGTGAGACCAATCTTTTTGAACAGTTCAGCATTTTGTAGGAAATAATGGTGAATACGTAACTTATGATTTGTACCAGCTAACTGATCAACATCATTGACTGATGTTAGTGTTTCATTCCATTTTTGAACAACCTTCTTCATTTGTGGTAGGATGTCGTTACTAGAATCATGTAACTCTTTAATTACACTAACAAGTTGTTGTTCATGTTTATACAGACGATTCACTGCTTGTTTACCGGCTTGTTCTGTTTGATAATAGTGCTCATAAGCTAATAAATGATTTTCAGAAGGGCGATCGGTTTGATTTTTCGTATTTTCCATCCGCTGAACTCGGTGAATCCGCTCAATGCTGCCTACTTCAGTCATTCGGTTAACATACAAAGACTGAATGCGTTCAACTTTCATGCGTGAGGTTCTGGATATACGAATCATCAAAGACACCACCTTTTCGTTATATAACTGTTTTATTCCTTGTTATACTAGAAAGTACCTGTTTTTGTTTGAAAATTCTTTGAATTGTATAATTGAATGATCTTATTGGTAAGGAAAGGGTGGGATGCTTGTGATAATGAGAAAGCTTGAGAAGAAGGATGTTCAAATGTTCAAACAAATAAGGTTAGAAGCCTTAGAGGAAGTACCAGAAGCATTTGCAGCAAGTTATGAAGAAGAGGTCGATCAACCACATGCATTTTTTGAGTTTAAGCTGAATGAAGAAACATGCTTTTATGGAATATTTGATTATGAAACCTTAGTAGGAATCGTTAGTCTCACTCAATCGAAATTATTGAAAATGAATCACAAAGCTGCTATTGGGAGTGTCTATGTCGCGAAAGAAGCAAGAGGGAAGGGAATAGGGAAGAAACTGTTAGACCATGTAATTAAAACCGCACATGAACTTGGGATTGAGCAATTGCAATTAGTTGTTGCTTCTAAAAATGAACGGGCGAAGCAACTCTACGAATCATTAGGATTTCATACATATGGATTTGAGGAAAGAGCGTTAAAGGTTAATGGAGAATACATAGATGAAGATTATATGATGAAGTTTTTGCGTAATTGAGTCATAACAGAAAATAAGCCTGCTATGACTATGCTTGCTTGATCCCTTTTATTTGAATAACAGATTCTTTATTAAAGAGAGGGTGCTCCAAAAGGTAAAAAATTACCTATTGAGGCACCCTCAAAAATATTTATTTTAACTTAGTTTATTTTGCAAACACATGATTACCAATACGAATGGTTTCAGTACGTGTTGAATTCCAATGGTTTGTGGCAGTAGCTGGATTATAGAAGAATAGTGAGCCAGCACCTTGTCCTCGAAATGCTATTGCTTCGTTAACGGCACGAATCGATTCGTTATCTGCTGCAAGGTTAATACGGCCATCTTTTACAGGAGAAAATGCATAGTAGCCATTGGATACTTCCTCAACGACTCCACGTACGGAATTTGGAAAGTCCTTATGGTCTACACGATTTAGTACAACTGTTGCAACTGCAACCTTTCCTGCATAGGATTCTCCTTCAGCTTCTGCAAAAACTAGACGAGCAAGTAATTCTTTTTCTGCTGCAGAAACGGAAGAAGGAATGGTTAATTGCTCACCAACCATAATGGTTGAAGACGATTTGTTATTTGCTCGTTGAATAGCAGTAACAGGGACACCATACTGCTGTCCGAGTTTGTAAAAGGTATCTCCAGCAACAACTGTGTGTGTAGTTGATTGTGCATGTGTATCGTTAGCATCAATAAATAAAAGAGATGCGGTTGCACAAAGTGTAATCAATAACTTTTTCATATGTTTAAGCCCTCCTTGGAAAATTGTACTCTACTAACCTAGCACAAAAAATGATAGGGAGGAGAAGCTAAGTTTTTCCATCTTGTTTTGTTGTATGTTTCGTTCCATGTCGCTGTAAGGTCGACTGCCCTTCTTTACAGTTTTGTAACGAACTTTGGGGAAATCTATAAGATTCGTGATTCTTAGTGGGATTTGGAAATTGGGAAATTGATATTTTAAGCCTTGCTTAACTAATGAAAACAAGGTAACAACAATAGATAGAGAAGCTTCATTAAAGAGAAATTATGAATTTTTATAAGAAAGTCAATTTCCTATTAAACTAGTTTTTTCCAGTGATTACTTCATATAGTGCATGTTACATTCTAGTTGTGCCAAAGCATCATAAGATTACCTCAGGAGGGAATAACATGAAAAAATTAGTTATTGCAACAGTTTTAACATCATCATTTACATTAGGTTTAGGTGGACAAGCTGATGCAGCAAGCCAATCAAATAATGTGCAAACACAAGTTCATACAGTTAATATTCAAGAATTGGATCAAGAAAAGGTGAAAAAATGGCTTAATGAAGTATATCAATCGTATCAATTTCGACAAGATACGAATCAAAAGGTAGTTTCAGAAGAGAAAGCTGTGCCAACTGAGAGGGAAAATCGTTCGACGCAGCAAAAACCAGCAACTCAGGAATCTCAAAATGTGGAAGGAGTAACACAAGAGGAGCAGCAAATGATTGATTTAGTCAATCAAGAAAGAGCAGAACGTGGATTAAGCCCTTTAACAATTAATATGGAATTAACGGAGGTTGCTAGAGTAAAGGCTCAAGATATGATAGACAATAATTATTTTGCGCATCAATCGCCAACATACGGATCTCCATTTGATATGCTATCTCAGTTCGGCGTAGAATATCAAACAGCAGGTGAAAACTTAGCAGGTAATCAGACGGTTGAAGCAGCTCATCAAGCATTAATGAATTCAGATGGACACCGTGCAAATATTCTTAATGCCAACTATCAAGAAGTAGGAATTGGTATTATTGAAGGCGGTCCATATGGCAAAATGTTCGTTCAATTGTTTAAAGGTTAATGGAGTGTAAGTTTGGGGTGATGCTATTGATATGCATCACCCCCTTTCTATATTATAACTACATGTAATATGAGTGTTAACGCTCTGTAATATTTGTGAGGTATACTATGCGTTATGATTAGTAACAGAGCTAGGAGGAAAGTTGTGAAGGTGACATCAATTAAGGGAGGCATAAAGTGTGTTGTGGTCCTTTTCGTTTTTCTCATTATAGTGGGAGGTCAAAGAGCTGAAGCCGTAGAAGATATTTCATTATATAGCGAAACGGCTATTCTGATGGATGCAAATACTGGTGAAGTGCTTTTTGATCAAAATATGGAAAAAAAGATGTATCCTGCTAGTATTACAAAGATTGTGACAGCAATTATTGCAATTGAAGAAGGGCAGTTAGATGAAATTGTAACAGTCAGTCAAAAAGCTACTGAGGTGATTGGAACTCGAGTTTACCTAGTTCAAGACGAGAAAGTAAGTTTATTAAAGCTTATACAAGGTTTATTAATTAACTCAGGGAATGATGCAGGAACCGCCATTGCAGAGCATATGGCAGGGAGTGAATCCTTTTTTGCAAAGAAAATGAACCGATTTATGAAAGAGAAGATCGGCGTACAAAATACACACTTTACAAATCCACATGGGCTATATGATGAGAAACATACTACAACAGCATATGACATGGCGAAAATTACGCAATACGCTATGAAAAATGAAACGTTTCGAGAAATAGTTGGTACAAAAGAAATGGAATGGATAGGTGAAGAGTGGGAAACGACGATTTATAATCATAATCGTTTGTTATGGGATTATGAAGGTGTTACAGGTGTGAAAAATGGCTTTGTACGCAAATCAGGTTACACCCTTGTGACAACTGCGAAGAGACACGATATGGAACTGATTGCCGTGACGTTAAACGCTCCTTCTGCAGACCATGCATATAATGATATGAAAGCATTGTTTGAATATGGATTTGACCATTATCAGACGAGCGTTCTTTTCAGTAATAAAGTATTTGAAGCTGATAATGGTATGAAATATGAATTGAATGAAGATTTATACTTCGTTACAGCATATGATGAGGATATTTCCATTACAATAAACAGATTTGGACGCCTATGGATTAGAGGAGATAATAACCGGATCATTCGATCAGAATTGTTAACTCCTGTAGAAGGTAGAAAGCACTCTTTGAAGGAAACGAAAGTACATGAGGAACAGAACACAAAGGACTCTTCTACCCCTGTACGGTGGATCTCAGAGCTTTGGTCGCTGTTTCTTTTTTCTAAATGATTACTAATTGCGCACGCTACGGTCCAAGAGGAGAAGGGCACTCCTCTTGGACGCTAACCCCGTGTAGCGGCTTTGCACATTGTTCGAGGCAAAAGAAAAAAAGGTCAATCCTGACCTTTTTTTCTTTTGCCTCTTCTACATTTTTTTTAAATGGACTTCTTCTACTTTGTGTCCTGTACCTTTTTTTAGGATGAGGTCAGCTCTGTGACGTGTGGGGCGGATGTTTTTTTCTAAATTTACCCCGTTGATCGTTGACCAAATGTCTTTTGCAAATGTAACTGCTTCTGAATCAGATAAATGTCGATAGCGATGAAAGAATGATTCAGATTGTTGAAATGCCGTATTACGTAGTAATTTGAACCGTTCTATATACCAAGATTGAATGTTTTCTTCGTCAGCATCGACGTAGATCGAGAAATCAAAGAAATCTGAAACGAAAACTTGAGGAATGCGCCGGTCCTTTTTATTTACTTGTAAAACATTAATTCCTTCAACGATGACAACATCTGGTTCTGTTATTTTTTGAACAGTATCTTTAAGAATGTCGTACGTTAAATGTGAATAGACAGGTGCTTCAATGTAAGCGCGACCAGATTTAAGTTCATATAGAAAACGGATCAAACGACCTATATCATAACTTTCAGGAAACCCTTTCCGTTTCATTAATCCTCTTTCTTCAAGAACTTCATTTGGATATAAAAATCCATCGGTTGTAACTAAATCAACTTTAGGGTTATTCGGCCATTGTGATACAAGTGCTTGAATGAGTCGGGCTGTTGTGCTTTTCCCAACAGATACACTTCCAGCTACGCCTATTACAAATGGGACTTTTTTTGTTTTTTTCTGTAGAAACTGATTTACATTTTCATGTAATTTGACAGATTGAGTCATATGCATATACAGCAATTGCGAAAGTGGTAAATAGATATCAGAAACTTCTTCTGCTGAAATCGTTTCGTTTAAGCTGCTTAGCTTTGCGCGTTCTGTAGCAGAAAGGATGTCACTTGTTGAGTTAGATAGTTTTGCCCATTCAGTACGACTAAATTGAGTATAAGCAGACAATGGGACAGACTTGTTTAAAGTAGCCATGTTGTTCTCCTTTTTCTGGTGTGTGTTCCAAAAGGTAGTGCAAAGGCTCTGCTCGCTAAGTAGTTCAATCTCTCGTGCAAAAAAACAGCAGCTTAGCTCATTGCTTCTACATTATTCAAATGAAACAATATCATATTTAGGTTGAATTTATCTTATTGTATAGTAACACTTATTCCTTAAAAAAGGGGAATTTTTCGCTCACTTATTAAGGAATGAGGTATAATGAACCAAAAGTAATGAGAGGAACGAATAAAGCAATGAAAGTCATTATCGCTGAAAAACCAGATCAAGGAGTGAAATTAGCAGCACCTTTTTCATCTATAAGTAAATCTGGTTATATTGAAATAAAGAAAAATGCGCAGTTCCCTAAAGGTGCATATGTGACTTGGGCTGTTGGTCATTTATGTGAATTAGTTCCTCCAGAGATGTATGATCAGAAATGGAAGTCATGGAAACTAGAGACATTGCCGATATTACCTGAAAGTTTTAAACATCAAATATCAAAAGGCAAGGGGAAGCAGTTTCAAATAATTAAAAAATTAGTACAACAACCTAATGTTAATGAAATTATTATGGCTGGAGATGCCGGAAGAGAAGGAGAGTTAATTGTTCGTTTAATTATCGAGCAATGCAAAGTACAAAAGCCGATGAAGCGCCTATGGCTTTCCTCGCTTACAATGAATGCTGTGAAAGAAGGATTTCAATCGTTACGTTCAGAAGAAGACACTCGCACTTTGTATTTTGAAGCGCTTAGTCGATCTTGTGCTGACTGGCTTGTTGGCATGAATGCATCACGAGCATATACCCTTCTTTTACAAAAGAAAGGCTTAACCGATGTTTTTTCAACAGGAAGAGTTCAAACGCCAACATTAGCTTTAATTGTTAAGAGAGAAAAGGAAATTGAAGCGTTTAAACCAGAACCCTTTTGGGAAGTTAAAGCAGTGTTTACATTTAATGAAAAAGAGTATAAGGGGATTTGGCATAAAGACGGACAAACAAGGTTACAATCCGCTGAATTAGCAAAGAAAATTGAAATGTTTTGTAAAGGGAAAGCCGCAACGGTTATCGATGTGAAAGAAGAGGAAAAACGTTATAAACCGCCATATTTATTAACATTATCTAGTCTACAAACAGTAGCGAATCAACGATATCGATACTCCCCGAAAAGAACGCTTGACATTGCCCAAAAGCTCTATGTGAAAGGGTATATATCTTACCCAAGAACGGATTCTCATTTTGTTACAAAAGAAGAAGCAGTAACGTTTCCTACAATACTAGAAACATTATCAACTAAAAAAGAATACTCGTCATTCTTCCCTCTTCCCGTTAAGACATTGCTTGGAAACTTACGATTCGTCAATGATAAAAAAGTGTCGGACCACTATGCAATTATTCCGACAGAACAAGTTCCTAGTTTGGAGAAGCTGACTGAAGAAGAAAAGAAAGTGTATGACATAATCGTTAAGTCACTTCTTGCTGCTCATGAACAAGAAGCGGTCATCCATACAACGAAAGTAGAAACCCTTGTTGATAATCGAGCTACTTTTCAATCAAAGGGGAAGATAACAAAACAACATGGTTGGAAGAAAATTATCCATTCAGGTAATAAAGAACGAGAAGATGAGTTACCAATAGTGGAAATTGGTGATCAAGGTGGAGTAAAAAAGGTTGAGACGAAAGAGTCAGTGACACAGCCTCCGAAGCGTTATACCGAAGGACAATTGATAAATGTAATGAAAACCGCTGGGAAGCAAATGACAGACACAGAGCTTGAGAAGGTGTTAATGGAATCACATGGTTTAGGGACCGAAGCTACGCGAGCCGGAATAATAACGGTCCTAAAAGACCGAGGTTATATGGTTGTTACAAAGAACATTGTATTCCCAACAGAAAAAGGTCGTTTATTAATAGAAGCATTAGGCTCAAGCTTGCTAACGTCAGCTGAAATGACAGCGAAGTGGGAGCAGCGGTTAAGAGAAATTGGAAAGGGAGAGGCTTCAGCGGAGGTATTTATGGAGCAAACAAAGAAGCTTGTGAATCATTTAATTCAGGAAGCTGAAGGTGCGGCTCAGTCATGGGATTTTTCTCATATGGATCTTTCTCCCATGCAAAAAAGACCCCGAAAAGGAAAGCGTCGAGCCACTTCAGTTGGCAAATGCCCAGATTGTGGAGGGATGATATTAGATAGAGGTAGTTTCTTTGGCTGTAGTCAATACAAATCTCATCAATGTCGATTTACAATTTCAAAAATGATCTTAGGAAAAAAGATTAGACAAAAAGACGTAAAATCACTATTATCTAATGGGAAAACAGAAGTGTTAGAAGGCTTTACAAGAGAAGGGAAAACGTTTCATGCTTCTCTTAGTTGGGATCATAACCAGAAAAAAATAATTTTCAACGGAAAATAAAGAAATAAAAGGCTAGGGCGATCGTTATTGAACTGCCCCCTGTCAAGTAGACAGTGGAAATAATAAAAATGATTTAAGCGGCTTTAGCTCTATATTCCATAGGGCTA
>NZ_JAXBLX010000044.1:0-37525 GCF_037027555.1 Halalkalibacter kiskunsagensis
CCTATTCAATATAGGAATCATCTTCTAGTTGCTTAATCTCTTTTTTTATTGTGTCCTTGACATAGGTGCCAGTTTAAGTTGCTGACCTCTTTTTTGTTTTACAGGTGGTAGTTTGGGAATAGGAGAATGTGTACACGTGCCAAGCGCGAAGGGAAAGCGATTAAAGAAACACTCTAACCTTGTTTTATCATTTACCGAGCAAAAACATTAACCCTTTAAAGATGAGAAATAGAGAAAATACCAATACAGCTATCGCACCAACTACAGTTGAAATAGGGGCGATCCCTGCCAAAAATGTGCCTGCTAAAGGAACTTTTATTAAAGCGAATCCAGCTAAAATACAAGCTAGCATTAAGAAAATCCATCTATCCATACTTTTCCCTCCTTTCTATAATCATGGTATGTACAAGAAAGGAGGGAGTGCTTGTCATTAACTGGATATAGGTTAGTGTCATATGATTGAACTGTTGATTACATTGGAAATTAACTCAAATACTAGAGGAAACAAGAGCATGCCTCGTCATATGAAAGGAAAACGAAAGATAATTGACATGACCCTCTCTTACTACATTTTACCAGTTTATCCGCCTGTATATCAGAATTTACACAATTTGCTTAAAAATAACATTATGTATAAAGTAGGAAAAGTCAAAAGATTTTCATAGTTACTTTTCATAACCGTTGCTTTACTAGACAAAAGGGGGAAAAAGAATTGAAAATTTCTAAAACAAAGAGAAAAAGTGCAAAGATGAAACACATAAGTTTAGCTTTTGTAACAGCTATGTTGTTAATGGTGTTGGCAGCATGCGGGACATCTGAGGAAACGCAAGCTGGAGATCAAACAGAAACGGAAACGGTTCAAGAAATTTCCGTTGCTGTTGTACAAGATTATCCTCCGTTTGAATACATTGTTGATGAACAATTAACGGGATTTGATATTGACATTGTTGAAGCGATTGCTGAAAACCAAGGTTTTACAGTCAATTGGGAAATTATGAAGTTTGACGGAATTATTCCAGCACTACAAGCCAATCAAGTAGATGCAGCTGTTTCTGCGATTACGATTCGTGAAGATCGTGCAGAAGTTGTTGATTTTACTAAACCGTACTTTGAATCTGGGTTATCTCTTGTTGTTCCAGTAGATAGTGACATTAATAGTGTTGAAGATTTAGCAGGGGCAACGATTGTAGCGAAGCAAGGTACATCAGGTTTAGAAAAAGCAAGAGAGTTCATTGATGAATATGGCGGCAGTGAAACTGTTTTACAAGAGGATGCAACGATGTACATGGAGATCGTTGGTGGGAATGCAGATGCTCTAATCAATGACTATCCGAGTGTCGCTTATAAAATTGCACAAGATGGAGACGATTCTGATATTCGTATTGTCGGTGACCGCTTGACGGGTGAGGATTACGGTATTGCGATTTCCAAAGATGCAGAAGGGCTGCTTGAGAAGTTCGATGCTGGTCTTGCTGACATTATGGAAAGTGGCAAGTATGACGAAATCTACGAAACATATTTTGCTGAATAAAGAGAGAGCAAAAAAGGTGTGACTGCTTAGATGTCACCTTTTAGATAAAAAGTAAAAAGAAGGTACTTCAGAGAAGGGCAATGGCTTAGCACGTTGCGCGCCTTTTAAAAGGCTTAAAACATAGCAACGGCTTCGCTCATTGCTTACAAAACAGACGGCTGCGCCGTCTGTTTTGTGCAAAGAAGGGAAGGATAACAATCGAAACGTTAGACATTATGATTGATGCCTTGCCAGTGCTATTAAAAGGGATGTGGTGGACGCTAGTCATTACTATCATTTCTCTTTTAATTGCACTAGTCATTGGCTTAGTATTAGGATTGTGTAGCATTGCTAGAAATAAACTACTACGTGCGATTGCGATGATTTATGTCGATCTCATACGAGGAACACCGATCCTTGTGCAAATTTTGTTTATTTATTTTGGTTTGCCAAATGCGACGGGAATCAAAATGACGGCATTAACGGCAGGAATTATTGCGATCAGCATTAACGCTGGTGCGTATTTAGTCGAGATCTTTCGTGCTGGGATTAACTCTATTGATAAAGGGCAAATGGAAGCGGGAAGGACACTTGGTTTTTCTTACGGGGAAACGATGCGTATGATCATCTTGCCTCAGGCTGTTCGTCGCATGATTCCAGCGTTTGTGAATCAGTTTATTGTTAGTATTAAAGACACGTCGCTTCTTTCTGTCATTGGGATTGCGGAATTAACGATGTCAGGTCAGTCGATTTACGCGATGAATTTCCGGGCTTTTGAAATTTTGTGGTTGGTAGGAATACTTTACTTTGTTTTAATTTATACACTTACATTGTTTTCCCGTTGGCTTGAAAGGAGACTGGATGTCGCATGATCAAAATTGAAAATTTACAAAAATCATTTGGCGACTTGCAAGTATTAAAGGATATGAATGTAGAGGTGAGGGCCCAGGAAGTCGTCTGTGTCATTGGACCTTCTGGCTCAGGAAAAAGTACGTTTTTACGCTGTATTAATTGCCTAGAAGAACCAACGGGTGGATCGATTGTTATTGAGGGAATGGACATAACTGATCCGAAAAACAACGTGAATAAAATGCGGCAAAAGCTTGGGATGGTGTTCCAACAGTTTAATTTATTTCCGCATATGACCGTTCTCGAAAATATTACGATTGCTCCGAAACGACTGAGGGGAAAGGCGAAGTTGGAAGCTGATCAGTTGGGGAAAGACTTACTTAATAAAGTTGGGTTGGCAGATAAAGCCGATGTATATCCAGACAATTTATCAGGGGGACAAAAGCAACGCGCCGCTATTGCCAGAGCTCTTGCGATGGAACCGGCAATTATGTTGTTTGATGAACCAACATCAGCACTAGACCCCGAAATGGTCGGAGGTGTACTAGCTGTTATGAAGAATTTAGCGAAAGAAGGAATGACGATGGTGATTGTGACCCATGAAATGGGCTTTGCCAGAGAAGTCGCAGACCGGGTCATTTTCATGGATGGTGGCTATATCGTCGAAGAAGGAGATCCAGAAGACTTGTTTGGAAATCCGAAGCACGAGAGAACGAAGACATTTTTGTCAAAGGTGTTGTGAAAATCTGGAGGTGCCTGGCACCTCCAGATTTTTTAGATTGAACTACGATAATAGTGACAATGCCGTTGTCTCATCAACATGAATAAACGCATCGTACCTGTCAGAGAGTCTTGAAGGGACATAATTTCCGTGATGTTCAAAGTCGGGATGGTAAACAACTCCGATCGCGCGGTGGCCGATCATACTCCTGAAGTAATCCCTATTTTCTTCTGTAAACAGCAAATACTTATTTGATGCTCCTGCATGGTGAAGCGCTTCTTCAAAGCTCCCGTCGACGCCTTTTGGTACACGCATCACTTCAGGTGTTGTCCCCCATTTTGTGGTAGCGATTACCGTACCTTGATATGTTCCAAAGCCAATGGCATATACGTTTGTTTGTCCATATTTTTCACGAGTTAACTGACCGACATTGACCATACCCTCATTTGCCATGTCCGTTGCACGGGCATCTCCAATATGGGTATTATGTTCCCAAACGATCGCTTTTGCCGTTTTGCCATGAAAATTACCGATACAGTGAAGGACCTCAACCATATGACGGTCGCGAATGTTCCATGATTCACTATCATTTGTAATCATCGTATGATAATAATGCTCGGCATTTTTTGCTACAAGGGCATTGATGTTCATATTAAGCACGGATTCAAGATCATCATAATCAAAGCGTTTGTTTTCTTGTATTGTTTCTAGAAGTTCCATGATTTCACTTACACAATTTTCCCCGTAAAATGCAGCGGAGAGACCATACTTTTCTGGCTGGCGTTGGTAGGGATTGAAACATTCGATTGCGCGCAATGCTTTCTCTAAATCCGGTGACTTAATTTTACCCAAGTAATTTACGATTGCATCCATCGACTCCCATAGGCTATAAACATCTAACCCGTAAAAGCCAACTTTCTTTGTTTGCGTTTGATTATAAGTGTAGAGCCAATCAATAAGGTCAACCATCTCATGATTGGCCCACATCCAGCTTGGCCAGCGGGTAAAGGTTTTTCGAAGCACATCTTCTGCGCTAGAATACTCCGAAGCCATGCCCTTTATGTAGCGGTTGACTTCATAACAAGCAGGCCAGTCGCCTTCAACTGCGATAAAGGTGTAATGATGTTCTTGAATTAATTGCTTCGTGATGTCAGCACGAAGCGTATAGAACTCACTCGTTCCATGACTTGCTTCTCCTAGTAAAACGTATGTAGCCTGACTCGCTTCTGTGATCAGGGGCGATAGCTCTGATGGTGCTGAAAAATTCACGGAATATTGTTGAATGTGCTCTGATAATTTGCTCGTCTTTAACAAGTTTGTTCACCTCTTTTGTAGTATGAGCCAAAAAAATAGGTTCATGAAAAGGGAACATATTAATGTGTAAATCAACATGAGCTTTCTTAAGAGTGGAATATGGAAATAAGGTGAGTACATTGGGGATGGTTATTTAGAAGTGTATTTTAGCAAGCCTCGATTTCAAACGATGGATTCAATAAAATGTAAAGCTTGAGAAGTCCCCCAAGCTTTACTCTGTGCTACTTGTTAGCGAAGTTAAATATACTTCCACAACAAACGAAGCATATTTAGTTCTTGTTCTGATCTAATGATTTGAGATGATTTCTTAATATAGCGGTGGTTGATAATGATTGTGATGATGTTGTTGACAAGACGGGAATGGGTTGATATCTTGTATCGTTCGATAATCATAATGTTTGAGAGCAAACTGTGATTGGTACAAATATTCCATAATGTAAATTTGATTGCCATCTGCACTACATAATATACCCGAAGTTCCTTGTCCATTGGTGAATGAAACTCCAACGGGCTGACCAAATAAGTGTCCAATTTTTTGTTGCCAGCTCATTTGAACATCTCCTTTTTCAATACGTTATGTTAAAGATTAGGGAATGGTGCCTAGAACCACTCAAAAGAAGTCGCTCAAAACCTGTCTTAGGATTTTGTAACACCTAGTAAAGGAGTTGAAATCATAGCCGGCAATTTTTAGCTGCTCAGGTACTCTAATGTTGTCTTTTTGTGCGTGGAAATAAATAGCATATGCCAACATATCATTACTGCAAAATACACCATTACAATTCGAACCGTCCCGTTGCTTCTTTGTTGCTTCCTGCCCGCTTCCCATCCTTCTTATGGAAAAAATCTATGAGTAAAGTGGGGTGGTGCAAGAACGGAAAGTCATACATATGATTCTATCTGCAATAAGTAAATACAAGGACTGTGCTGTTTATGGTATTCTCTAAAGAAGATTATTCTAAAATGAGAATTGACAGGATAGTTAGTAACGGAGGTGAGAAGTGATGAGTCAACATGACTTTCACGATCAAGCCTCATTTTTAATTGTTTATATAGAGTCTTAGCGAGCTAGTAGCGTTAGCAAGTAGCGATTGCAAAATACAGGGCAATCGCTTCTGAGCGAAAGGAGCATCATTCTTGTGAAGAGCATTCAAAGTCGCCTATTGATCATGCTTATTATTTTTATCATCTTCCCGTATTTTTTATCTGTGCTTTTGATTTATGGGTATACGAAGAAGAATGTGGAGCGGTATGAGCTTGCTAGCAGTCAAGACCAAATGCAAGAGGTGTCGGATCATCTGGAACAATACTTTCATGATATGATCCAGCTCCCGTATATGTTGTATCGAAATCCTGATTTATTTCGAATTTCAGATAATAATTTTCAAAATTCTAATTATTCGAATCCGTTGGCAATTGAAAAAGCCCTGAAAACTTTTTATTTGATGCGAAGAGAAATCCGTCAAGTTCGGTATTATATTGCGAACGAAAAAAACTCGATTACTGTTTATAATGCGATGATAAGTGCCCGTAAGCATCAACCGGATTTATTTGAGCTAGCTTCTATTCAGGATCTAGTAAACTCTGACCAGAATTTTATGATTGAGCCGCCGCATCAGATTGAGAATTATAACGATGCTGCGATCATTCCCCAGTCGGACAAAACGATGGTTTTGACGATTCATCATAAAATCATAGATGTCTTGTCAAACGAACTTCTTGGCATCATCACGATTGATATCGATATGGATGAATATACTCGCATAAGTGACCGTCTCATTCAAGGGGGAGACGAATCGGCCTTTTTAATTGATTCCGATGGTTTTATCATCTATGCAAGTGATCAAGATTTGATCGGAAAATCTGTACCTTCCGATTTGCAGTCGCAGATAAATCAGGAGGAAATTTATTCTGATGACGATGATATTATCTTGTCCAGAACGTTGTCGGGGCCGTTAGATCAATGGAAATTAGTTAAGATCACTCCGAGCGAGTTCTTATTCAATGAGGTGAGGCAAACTGCCCATACAAATATCATGGTCGGTGTGGGAGTGGTAGTTTTGGGCTTATTAATGGTTGTCATTATTTCTTACAAGATTACTCGTCCAATCAAACTCCTTAGCAGGAAAGTCCGAAGAATTGAGGGCGAGAATATGGACAAGGACGTGCCGTTTGATGATCAACGAGAAGACGAAATCGGCCATCTGGAAAAGCATATAAAGGGGATGATGGACCGGATTAATCTTCACATTGAACGTGAATATAAACTGGAGATTGAGAATAGAAAAAACCAGTTTAAGGCTCTAAAGTCTCAGGTGAATCCGCACTTCTTATATAATTCATTACAGTCCATTGGTGCGGTTGCTCTAAGGTCCAATTCTCCGGATGTGTACAAATATGTGACGTCCCTCTCTCGAATGATGCGATACTCGATTCGTGCAGATCAATGGGTGTCGGTTCAAAGTGAAGTGGATTATATAAAAGCCTATTTGGAACTTCAAATGGAGCGTTTTCGAACCAGTTTAAGCTATTCGATTGATATAGAAGAGACGATTCTTGATATTAGAGTTCCAAGTATGATTCTACAACCGCTCGTTGAGAATTTCTTTAAACACTGTTATGAAGAGGGCGTTTATGATGCTCATTTGCACATTTATGGAGAAATTCGAGAAGAATATTTATATCTGGTTGTGGAAAATGATGGACCGAGTCTAATGGATGTAGAGTTAGAGGCGTTAAGGGAAACGATCTATACGCCGGGTGATGAAGGATCCCATGAACATATCGGTCTGAAAAATATCCATGACCGATTAGTTCTCAATTATGGGCCGAGAGCAGGAATTGAACTAGATACGAAGCATGGACAAGGGTTTTCAGTAAGGCTTATGATTCCATTACGTGCAAAGGAGGATGAAATATATGAAAGCTCTGTTGGTGGATGATGAATTCAATGTACGGGACGTCATTCGTTCATTGGGACAGTGGCAAAAATACGGGATTACGACGGTTTTGGAAGCAAACAATGGCAAAGAAGCAAAAAGATTGATTGAACGGGAATCCCCGGAAATCATTTTTACAGACGTTAAAATGCCCGAAATGAGCGGTATTGAATTAATCGAGTGGTTAGATGCCATATCTTATCCGGGTAAAGTAATTTTGGTCACGGTATGTGACGACTATTCATTCATGCGTAAAGCGATTCAGTACAGTAGCTTCGATTATTTATTGAAGCCGATTGAACCTGAAGCGCTAAATCAAGCATTGTTCGGTGCTGTGAATGCTTGGAAAAGCGAAGAGGAGGAACGCCATAACAAAGAGTCGGGCTTCTATGAAGATGTCAAAAGTTTACGTATGAACCGGGTGGTGACGGCAGCTTGTAACGGCGAACCTTTTGACGCTGGACAAATTGCCTCATGTTTTCCGCAAGCTGATGGATACGATCTAGCTTTAATTTCCTTTTACCAAATGCACGATTCCGATTCTTATATTCAGTTGTTGGCTAATGAGCTTTATGATCGGGAGTGGGGGAATGCATTTGCGCTTCTGAACGACCATCATCTCTGTGTGGTTATTACTGTACATGGCCAATGGGTAGCGGTAGAAGAATGGATTAGTCATCACTTTGATATCCCTATTCGTCTTGTTAGCGTTCCATTGAAATCTTTAGAAGAACTACCTGAGTCTTTTCAATCTGCGCAACGAGAAATGGCTGGTCAAAATTTCAGATCTATACACCGATTGACCAATGTCGATGATGCTATGCGCATGCATGACATTGTCGCATATGTTGACAAGTATTATAGAGAAGAGTTGAGTTTGGAAAAACTGTCCAACCGGTTTTTCATGAGTCGCGAACATATCTCAAGAAAATTCAAACAAGAAAAAGGAGTGACCTTGTCAGAATACGTCACTCAACTAAGAATTGAACAAGCGAAACAGTGGTTAATTCAAACGGACGAGAAGATGTACTCGATTTCAATAAAGCTTGGATATCAAGACGGAAACTTCTTTTCGAAGCTATTCAAAAAAATGGTTGGTATGACACCGATCGAGTACCGGAATCACGGGAAGAAGCGAGAGGAATGGGTAAAACAATGAAAAATAAGATGTTGCAATTGTTTTGGACAAGTAACCTCATCCTTTCACTTTTCGCTTGTGAAGCTGACAATGAAATAGTGAAAAAGGAAACGATTAGTGAAGATCAGAAGATCACATTGGAAGTGTGGAATCGGAAAGTCGAAATTTCCACACAGTTCGAAGAGATGATTCTGGCTTATGAAAAGGAAAACGAGAGCGTGGATATTATCGTTCGTACTGTAGGCGGAGGGGTCGATGATCGTACCGATCTAATCGCGCAGTTAGCTGCCGGAAAAGGTCCTGATATTTTTACGAACGGTGGATATGAAGAGGCCAAAATGTGGAGTGAATATTTGGAAGATCTTTCTGATCAGCCTTGGGTTGAGAGTGCGTTTGAAGCTACGCTGGCATCAATGAAAATTGATGACGAAATTTACGGAATGCCTATAAACCTTGAAGGGTACGGATTCATTTACAATAAAGATTTATTTAAAGAGGCAGGAATTGAAACGTTGCCAAAAACGCTTACTGAATTGATAGCAGCAGCAGAGAAATTGGAAGCGGCAGGCATCCCGCCTTTTGCAATCGGATATTATGAAAAGTGGAAATTGGGCCATCTTTTAAATATTGCCTTTGCGCAACAGAAAGATCCGGATGCCTTTATTAAAGGCCTTAATGACGGAACGCAAGAAATCGAACACAATCAAACATTCAAAGATCTGATCAGATTGTTGGATGTAACGATTAAATTCGGAAACGAGAATCCGTTGACTACGGATTACAACATGGAAGTGAACCTGTTTGCCACTGGGAGAGCAGCGATGATTCAGCAAGGTAACTGGATTCAGCCAATGCTGGATCAACAAACGCCAAATATGAACATCGGATTTCTACCAATCGCGATTAATGACGATCCTAAAAACGATGCCTTACCGGTCGGTGTACCCAATTACTGGGTTGTGAATAAACAATCGACCCCCGAGAAGAAGAAAGAAGCAAAGAAGTTTTTAAACTGGATGGTTTCTTCAGACCAAGGAAAACAATTTATGACGGAACAATTCAAATTTATTCCGGCATTTAAACATATTGAGACAAACCATTTAGGACCGCTCGCAGACGATATTATCCGTTACGTCAAAGATGAGAAGACGTTGTCCTTTAACTGGTTTAAATACCCTGGGGGAGCAAGGGATGTGTTCGACCATGAGTTCGGGCTTGCCATGCAAGCTTACATCGATAAACAGCTTAATCATGATCAATTGCTGCAAGAGTTGCAGAAGTCATGGGAGAAGGCTGCGAGGAAATGATTGATCAATCCGCCTTATCGCGTCATTTCTTCGTTCGACACCCATGCGGCGTTTTTGGCAGCCTAAAGATAATATGAAAGCATTAGATTTAGATGCTCAAAGCAAAGTCAATGGGGCTTACAGCTGAAGAAGTGAGAGAATTCATTTTATCGTAAATTATACAAACATGATTTTTTTATAGTTCGGTAGATGGGATTGATTGGGACCCATCTCTTTTTTGTTAAAGGATCGAGCGGCAAAGTGGTTCCTCATTCCGTTAAAAAAGAAAAAACGTTTCCAAAGAGGAGGAAGCGGATCCTGGTTCCGCTAATTGTAAAAAATCAGTGGAATTTTAGGTGAAATAAGCAATTAACGGAACGAGGAACCGAAACCTTGCTCAATACAGGAAGAATATAAGGAATAACGGAATGAGGATCCACCAAGAACAAGTAGATCTACAGTTTGTGCATAATTTCACTGGGTGCATTGAGTTGAATAAGAATTTCAAAAAGCATTGGTTTAAATCCAATGCTTTTCTTGATGTTAATTTGAATGAAGGTTTTCAACTTCTGAACCGACCCCGTTACTCCTATCGTCCCCACTTTTTTTTACAGAGTCCGAGTTTCCTATGACCCAACACTTCGATGGAAAGTAAATAATCCAAAGTCCTTCCATAAGAGATCATCCACATCAATTTAAGACTAAATTATCCTCAATTTAAACCGTATTTCCCAAAGGTAGATTTATTTATAATCCAATATATAACCGAAACATGGTGGGATTGCTACTGTTTTTCTATAGGAAAACCCAAAAGACTAAATGTACTGTTACGGGAATCTATGAACCTTTTAGCTCTGTTATCCCACCAAACAAAAAGAAAGGAGGAAAGAATGAGAAAATAGTTGTTTGTTAAAAAAAAATCATTTAAAGAGAGGAATAAACAAATGAAAATGAAAACTCGTAAAAAAGTAGGGAAATTAGTTTTGTGTGCTGCGATTTTAGCTAGTAGTCTGACAAGCGTTAGCGTTGCTGCGAGCTCTAACTGGGGGATTGAGGATGATTACACGGCGTCCTGGTCCAGACAGCAAGCAGAGAAAGTGGCTTTGACGGAAGAGACGACAGCCCCAATCATCGATATGGATTTTGAAGACGTAGCTCCGGATGTGTGGGTTTGGGATACGTGGCCCCTCCAGAACAGAGACGGTTCACTTGCGAACGTGAAAGGCTACAGAATCGCATTCGCATTGGTTGCACCACGTACTTATACTTGGCATGACCGTCATACTGAAGCAAGAATTGGCATGTTCTACTCCAAAAACGGCAAGGATTGGACTTACGCAGGAATTCCGTATGACTATGACAACGCGTTAGGACACATGCAATGGGCTGGTTCTGCCATGTTGGACGAGAAAGGAAAAGTGCATTTCTTCTATACGGCAACCACTGATATGAATGCCAATGGCGGTAAAGAATTTAATAAAGACGGATGGGTGCAAAGAGCTGAGCAACGTCTCGCTAAGACGACATTTGATATCAGTGCAGACAAAAATGGAGTGCATCTGACGAATGAAGGTGATCACCAAATCCTTCTTGAAGCAGACGGCCATCATTATGAAACGATCGAACAGTTCCAAGAGCACGGAAATATCATCACTGGGTTCCGCGATCCGTTTTTCTTCAAAGATCCGAATACAGGCGAAGAATACATTATTTGGGAAGGTCAAGCAGGCACCAATAGAAATGATATAAAACCGGAAAATATCGGTGATAAAGAATACCGTGAAACTCATACCGTTCCGGATCGTGCAGAATTTTACAACGGCAATATAGGGATTGCGAAAGTGCTTGACAACGACGTAACTGAACTGGAATTATTGCCACCGCTTCTTGAGTCGGTTGGGGTCAACCATCAGTTGGAACGTCCGCATGTTGTGGTAAAAGGCGACACTTACTACCTGCTTACGATCAGTCACGAATTTACGTTTGCCCCAGGCTTGAGCGGTCCGGATGGATTGTACGGATTTGTCGGCGAGGGAAGCTTGCGTACAGATTATAAGCCGGTCAACGGCACTGGTCTGGTTGTTGCCAACCCAGCGGAAAAACCATTTCAAGCTTATTCTTGGTGGGCGGCTCCAGATGGTCAGGTCATCAGCTTCATTAATGAACCTTTAGACGAGAATGGTCAGGTTCAATTTGGTGGAACTTTTGCACCGACGCTGAAGGTATCCTTTAACGGTGACAAAACAAAGATCGTGAAAGAAATGGAAGCTGGAGAAATCAAACCTTTCGGTCCTTACGGTAGATCCTTACGGTAAATACTCGGTAAGAGGAAATAAAGGTATAACTCTCTTTCACGTTAATCAGCTTAGCGAAATACTAAAAACTAGGAGGTAAGAAAATGAAAAAGAAGAAAAGAAGTTTGTTATTAGCGACAACGATTATCGGACTATCTGCCATCCTTTCCCCACTTGCAACAGTAGGCGCAGCTAACGATTATACGGTGTCCAATTGGACGCGAGAACACGTAACGAATATCGAACTAAATGATCGTAACACGGCTCCGGTTATTAACATGGATGAATTAGAAAAGTTAGATGAAGGCTATCATACTTGGGATACATGGCCTCTTAAAGATAAAGATGGCTCTGTCGCTGTTGTGAACGGCTATAAAATCATTTTTGCTCTTTCAGCTCCAAGTCATGTACTACCTGGACAGGTCCATGATATCGCAGAAGTTCGTTATTTTTACTCAAAAAACGGCAAGGACTGGATTAGTGGAGGTCCTGTTTTTGAAAAAGGTGACGCATTAGGTTCAAGACAATGGGCAGGTTCAGCTATGATTGATGAAGATGATCAACTTCACTTTTTCTATACTGCTACTGGACGTAAAGGAGAAGAGCGTATTACTTATGAGCAACGCTTTGCAAAAGCTTCCGCTGATGTAGTTGCCTCTAAAAAAGGAATTTCTTTTAAAAATTGGTCTGATCATCAAATTATCCTTGAAGCAGACGGAGAATACTATCAAACTCAAGAACAAGGAAGTCAAGGCGATATTGCCTATGCTTTCCGTGACCCTGAATTCTTTAAAGACCCTAAGTCTGGTGAAGAGTACATTGTCTTTGAAGGAAATTCTAGCGGAGCGCCTGCTGACCGTTCTTGCTTGCCAGAACACAGCGGTTCACCTGAATTCGCTGAAAGCCACGATGTTCCAGAAGTATCCGTATTATTTAATGGGAGCATCGGGATCGCAAAGGCTAGCAATGAAGACTATACGGAATTTGAATTGCTCCCGCCATTACTAGAAGCGAATTGTGTCAATCAAGAACTTGAAAGACCACATATTATTGTAAAAGGAAATAACTATTACCTATTTACAGACACTCATTTTGACAAATTTGCTCCTGGAATTACAGGTCCAGAAGGGCTATATGGATTTGTTTCAGACGATTTATTTGGCAGCTATGAACCACTGAATGGAAGTGGCTTAGTCATTGCTAACCCTGAAGATAATCCATATCAAGCTTATTCATGGTTGGTTTTACCTAATGGAACGGTGATTAGCTTTGTACACTTTTCCGATCTAGGAGACTTAGAGATCGCTGACGTAGGTCATCAATCTCATGAATTTCAATTTGAACATTTTGGTGGAATGCCCGCACCATCTTTAAAAATTGCATTGAATCGTGACCGTTCGCATATTGTGACAGAGTTAGGACAAGGTGTAATCAGATAATGATAATGAGTCAGCCTCTCATGATTAAAGTGAGAGGCTGTTTTCATCAAAGGCGATACTACAAAAATAGTAAAAGAATATGGGGGATATAAATGGAATGTAAAAGAGATAAGAAGGTCCAATTTTATTTAGCAGCGATGATAGGCCTTTCTGCTATATTCGCTCTTATTGTAAGCACTGATGTATCTGCCAAAGAAAATATGGATCCTTATAATTGGACTCGTGAAGATGTTAGTAATCTTTCAATGAAATCTGAAAATACTGCACCTGCTATTAATAAAGACGAGCTTATTCAAATCACATCAGACTCTTATATTTGGGATACTTGGCCATTGCAAGAAAAGAATGGCCATCCAGCTGTCGTAAACGGCTTTAAAGTTATTTTTGCTTTGTCAGTGCCGAGTGATGTCCTTCCTGGTAAGCGGCATGATACAGCTGAAATCCATTATTTCTTTTCAAAGGACGGTAAGAGCTGGGAATCCGGTGGTCCAGTTTTCACAGATGGAGAAGCATTAGGCTCAAGACAATGGGCAGGATCTTCGATTGTTCACAAAGATGGGAAATTACAATTTTTTTATACCGCAACAGGTACGAAAGGTGAAACTCAACTAAGCTATGATCAGCGAATCGCAACCGCAACGGCAAATATAAAAACAACGAACACAAGTGTGACATTTGAAGGTTGGTCGACACATGAAGTGATTCTTGAGGCAGATGGAGAATACTATCAAACAAATGAACAAACAGGTCCAGTAGAATCGTCATATGCATTCCGTGACCCGTATTTTTTCCAGGATCCAAAGACTGGGGAAGAATATCTTTTGTTTGAGGGAAATTCTGCTGGGAAGCTTGAAGACAGATCCTATAAACATGAATATATTGGCTCCGCAGCATTTCGCCGAAACCATGTTATCCCTGATGGCTCAAAAGCGTTTAATGGCAGTGTTGGTATTGCAAAAGCAACGAATCAAGATTTGTCTAATTTTAAATTGCTGCCACCATTGTTGGAAGCGAACTATGTAAATGATGAACTGGAGAGACCAAGTGTCATGGTAAAAGGAAGCAACTACTATCTTTTTATAAAGACACACAGTGAAAAATTCGCCTCCGGTCTTAAGGCACCGGAAGGGTTATATGGATTTACTTCAGATTCACTTTTTGGAGGCTATCAACCTTTGAATGAAAGTGGGCTAGTCATCGCAAATCCGACCGATAACCCGTATCAAGCCTATTCTTGGATGGTTATGTCCAATGGCACTGTAATAAGTTTTGTCAATTATGTTGATGTGGATGGTAAAGATATTTATGAAATTGGCGAGCAATCACCAGAATATCAATCCGACCATTTTGGTGGAATGCTGGCACCTTCATTAAAAATATCGATCACACGTAATGAAACAAAGATTCTTCATGAAAAGAAGCAAGGGGTTTTTAAATAAAGTGAGACTTTCATCAGGGGCTTTTTTCTACATCCCTCACTGATGGATAGCAAGACTAATCGGATTTTGACTGCCAGTTAGGTATAAACGAGAAGGACAAGCAATGGCGTTCCGGTATTACTGAGCGCCATTGTGTATGGTTACCTTTCGTCATGATCATGAGTCAACCTCTTATAGTTAAAGTAAGAGGCTGCTCTCATCAATTTTTCATATAGGAAAGTGAGGAGCATCATGAAACGTTATCTCGTAATCTTTTTTATTATTGTTACAGCACTAATCATTTGGTTTGCGACCGAAGAATTAAATGACGAGCAAGAGCAAGTTGAAGAGGAGCCTCTTGAACAACTTCAACACGAAGACGAGTCTTTAGAGCATATAGCTGCCGTATGGAATTTTGATGAAGGAACGGGAACGTCCACCATTGAAGCGCGCTCCAATCAAGAACACAACATTCATTATGTCTTTAACGAAGCAGCCGATAAACCGAACAGTGATCCCCTTTGGAAACAAGGGATTTCTGGGCACGCATTGCTGTTTGACGGCTATTCAACATGGGTGTCAGCCGATGGATCGACACTCGATATCCCAAAAGATACGCTGACACTAGAAGCTTGGGTGGCGCCTCGTGCGTTTGAATGGGGAAATGAAGGAAAGCTTTCTTCAATTATTAGTTTTCATAATAAAGAGGAAAATCAAGGCTTTCATTTAGGTGTGTTTCGTCATGGATCATGGTCTTTCCAATTTGGCACTGGAGAGGAATGGTTAGAAGTGTGGGCAGATGAGGAATTTAGACTTCCTCGAAATGAATGGTCCCATCTTGTTGCTGTTTTCTCACAAGAGAGAAACGAAGTCGTCCTTTATCGTAATGGCGAACAAGCAGGCCATCTAGAGGTTCCGCCTCATACTCAGGTCGCCTTACCTGATCAAGAACTTCGAATCGGAAAAAATAATGACCCTGCTAAAATAAGTGATACATTTGACGCAAGCATGTTTAACGGCTTAATTGATGAGGTGAAAATTTATCAAAAAGCAGTTGAACCGGCTTTTGTTCAGGAACGCTTTGATCAATTTTTTGATGGTGAGCTTCCTGACCCAAGCGCTGAACTTGCCTGGGATAGAAGCAGATATGAAGGGGATCGTCATCGGCCTCAGTTTCATTTCACACCCCCGGAGCATTGGATGAACGAACCGCATGCCCCGCTATACTTTAACGGACAGTACCATTTATTTTATCAGTTTAATCCGGCGGGCCCTTATTGGGGCGGGATTCACTGGGGACATGCAGTCAGTGATGATCTAATTCATTGGAGAGACTTACCCATTGCCTTAGCCCCTGAAGCAGATCAAGTCGACCCTGATGGGGTATGGTCTGGGGATTCGGTTATCGATGATGAAGGCAACCCTGCTCTATTTTTTACCGCAGGAAATGATAGCATGAGACCAAATCAAATGACAGGTCTAGCAAGAAGTACGTTTTTAGATGATCAAAATCATGATTTAGTTAATTGGATTAAGCATCCAGAACCTGTAACCATTCAAGAAGAAGAGATTCAAACGGAAAAAGGAACGGTTTGGCATGGTCAATTTAGAGATCCGTTTGTCTTTAAATCTGGAGATAAATGGGTCCAACTGGTTGGTTCAGGAATAAGAGATGGCGAGGAGTCAGTTGGAGGAACGGCGCTTGTTTACACGTCAGATAACTTAATCGATTGGCATTATGAGCATCCTCTTATGATCGGGAATGTCTTCAACTATCCGGAAACGGGTGATGTGTGGGAGCTTCCCGTTCTATTACCGATTGGGGAAAACGAGAGCGGTGAAGAAAAATACGTTTTTCTCATTAATCCATGGTTTGACGGCGATAGTGAATATGCGGTGAAATACGTCTGGTATTGGATCGGCTCGTGGGATGATGAAACCTATCAGTTTATCCCTGATCAAGAGGATCCTCAGTTGCTAGATGTCGGGGAACACTTTACAGGACCAAGTGGAATGGTCGATGATGAAGGCCGAGCCATTGTTTTTTCGATTACACAGGATAGAAGAACCGAAGAAAGTCGGTACAATGCCGGATGGGCTCACAATGCTGGTTTACCAATTGTCCTTTCGCTTCGTGACGATCACCGTTTAGGAGTGGAACCTGTTCAGGAAGTAGAACGTTTAAGAGAAGAACACCTTTATGCACTCGACACCCCTTCTACCATAGAAGACGTGAACCAACAAATAGCAGACCTCCGTGGAGACATGCTTGAAATTGAATTGGAAATTGAAAGAAAAGAGGCTCAAAAAGTCGGGATAAAAGTTCGTCAATCACCAGATCAAGAGGAAGGAACGCTCTTATTCTATGATTTTGACGAACAAATGATGAATGTTGATCGGGAGCACTCCAGTCTTTCAGATAATGTGGAAAAAGGAATTCAAGGAGGAAAGGTGGAGTTTGAAGGCGACCTTTTACGCCTCCGTATCTTCCTGGACCGCTCCATGGTTGAAGCCTATATAAATGGCGTAAACAGTTTAACGACACGCGTCTATCCATCAAGAGACGATTCTCTCTATCTAGAAGTATTTTCAGAAGGAGAGTCTGAAGTGAAGAAAATGGATGTATGGAGAATGGGAAGCGCATATTAATGGGGACAGGTTCCCAGTCCCATCTTGAAGCAATGAATACCCTATTTCAATTTGGTATATTGATCATTTCAATGTTAATCGCATAGCGATCATCGCGCTAGTCACCAAAAAAGAAGTAACCGCCCGTCACTCCGACCAAGAGTAGGTGGTTACTTCTTTTCGGTATAAACTTTCAATTGATCAGCCGCTCTTCATGCGGCATGTAGTTGTCTTTATGAAAAGGTGTCTGACCAGTGAGGTGTTGCGTTAAAGCGGCATGGGCAAGTGCCCGATCAAAGCACCTGATCATTACGTCGTTTCTCCTTTTATCAGCTCGACATCAATAATCGTGTTGTTCGGCTTGTCGCCTTCCTTGTCCTCAATCATCTTTACTAAAGTTGAGCATAACTCCCGTCCAAGGCGGTCTGCTGGCTGCTTGATTGTTGTGAGCTTTGGATTTTGAAGCATCCGTGTAAAGGAAGTGTAGTCATAACCTACAATTTTAAGCTGCTCAGGTACGTGAATGTTGTTTTTCCTGGCATGAATATACAAAGCGTATGCCAGCATATCATTACTGCAAAATACGCCATCATACTTTGCAAGCTCATGGGCTACTTGTTCTTCAATAAATTTCTCATAGTTTTTGTAAAAAGAGAAAGATTTTCTGCTGTATTCTTGCTCAATCACCTTAAAAGGAATGTCATGTTTCATACAGGTCAGTTTAAAGGCATCGGCACGCCTATTTGGCAGCACATCGATATCGAGTGGGCCAGATAGATGAAGTAAATATTTACAACCGCTTTCAATTAAATGCTGAGTTGCAATCGTCCCTCCGTTAAAGTTATCTGATCCTACATAAGGGATGTTGTTTGACATAATTCGGTCAAAGGATACAATTGGAAGCTTGACCTTACGATATTCTTCTATATCTAATGTTTGACTACACATAATAATCCCATCGACTCGATTTTCCTTGAGCATTCCTATATATTTCGTTTCCTTTTCAGCTTCATCTAACGAGTTGCAGATCAGGATTTTATAGTTATTTTTGTAAGCGAATATTTCAATGTTTTTTATTAATTCAGCGAAAAAAGGATGTTCGGAGTCGGGAACGATCACGCCTAACAGATAAGACTGGCTTTTTTGCAGTGCGCGAGCAATTTGATTTGGAGAATAATCAATATCAGCCATGGCCTTTTCGACTTTTTTGCGTGTCTCTTTGCCAATATAGCCTCTATTATTAAGCACACGTGAAACGGTTGTGACGGACACGCCAGCCTTTTTTGCAACATCTTTTATATTTACCATAGTTATCTCCTTTATTAAGAATTCAAATGACATATGCTTTTATTTAAAAATAGCAGAAAGGAATCGAATGAGAAAGAAATAGCTCTCGCATGTCAATCTAATCTTATAACTTCCTTAACAAGTGTAACATAAATGTGGTAACGTATGACATGTTGTTTTATCAGTACTGGGTAGGATGGAAAATGCACTATAATTAGTGTTGTATCATAACTTACCATAGTTTTCTAGTCGTTAAACTAGCAAAAAAGGTAGAATTAGTTTAATAAATGGTAACGTAACCTTAAATTTATACGTATTCATCCGATTTTATGAGTTTTTGAGTGAAGTGAAATATAGATATATCTTGTGTAATTGTTGATTTCATTGGATTTTATTTAAAAATAAGAAAAAAACATGTGATTTAATAATATGAAAACGTTTGACATATTGTTAGTTGTGGATATATACTTTGTGTAAGCTCTTACATATGGAGGTGTGAAAGTACACTTTAAAATTTGAAGGTTGCTAGTTTCCTAAGGCTTTGAAAAAACAATTATATAGGGGGAATTACTGATGAGTAGAGCTAAATTAGCTTTTGTGTTAATGCTTATTGTTAGTGTGATGTTAGTAGCTTGTAATAATAATCAGGATGCTTCAAATGCAAATGATGACATGGAAAGCGATAACACAAAGGATGGTAATACACAAGAGGTTGCTGAAGTGATTGAACTAGATATGTGGATTCACCAATCTGGTGAAGATGAGACGAACTACAATAAACAGCGTATTGAAGATTTTAATGAAGCTCATGAAGGTGAGATTCAAATCAATGTTGAGGTTGTAATGGATGATGGCGGTAGCTCGTACAATGACAGCTTGAACGCGGCTTTAGTTGCTGGGAATCTACCAGATGTATTAGCGCTTGATGGTCCTTTTGTTGCTAGTTATGCAGATGCAGAGATTATTGCTCCAGTAACTGATTACATCTCAGATGAAGACAAAGAAGATTTTGTTGATTCGATTATTGAACAAGGTACGTACAACGGTGAGTTATACTCTTTAGGTGCGATGGAATCTTCCGTTGTCCTTTATTACAATAAAGAAATTTTTGAAGCGGAAGGTATTGAAGCACCAACAACGATTGAAGATGCTTGGACGTGGGACGAGTTTATGGGCGTAGCTAAACAATTAACAACGGAAGATCGTTTCGGACTTAACCTCTTTATGAACTATGGAGTTGGTGAGTGGTACACGTATATGGGTGCACCGTTTGTTTGGTCAAATGGTGGAGCGCTAATTTCTGAAGATGGAACAACGGTTGATGGCTATTTAAACGGGCCAGAAAGTGTTGAAGCGCTTGAATATGTGAAAAGCTTGTTCGAAGAGGGCGTCGTAACACTTACCCCTTCAGAAACACAATTTGAAGAAGGAAAAGCTGCAATGGCTCTAGGTGGACCTTGGATTGCTGTCTCTGCTGAAAGTGCGGATCTTGATTATGGGATGATGCCTTACCCATATAGTGACGTTCCAAAGTCTCCATCAGGTAGTATGGCTTATGCAATTTCGTCACAAGCTGAACATCCAGAAGCCGCGTATAAGGTAATGCAATGGATGACAAATGAAGAGTCAACGATTGGATTATCTGAAGTAACAGGAATGCCTCCAGCTCGTAAATCTGCTTTTGAAAGCATGGAATCATACAACGAGTTACCGAAAAAGATAATGCGTGACCAAGTTGTCAATACAGCACATGCTCGTCCTACGACACCAGCATACCCTGTATTAACAGACGCATTTGCACAAGCATTTCACGCAGTGGCACTTGGTGAAGACGCACAATCAACCCTAGATCAACAAGTTCAACGAGTAGAACGCGAACTTCGCCGATTTAACAAATAGAAGAGATTTTTCAAAAAGGTCGCATTTTACCTTTTTGAAAAATCTCGAAGCAATGAGCGGAACCGCTGCAAGGTTTTAAGTCTTCTATGAGCGGGTTTCTCATAGAAGACGCGCAGCGAGTGAAGCCATTGCAACACCCAGAAAAAGGTCGCATTTTACCTTTTTGAAAAATCTCGAAGCAATGAGCGGAACCGCTGCAACTCATAACGAGAATGAACACACTCAGTACTAGACGCGGATTCAAACCTCTAGTACTGTTAAATGCCTGATGTGGAGTGATAGGTAATGAAAACTGATAAAAGTTTGAAAACGAATAGTCAGATAAAACCAAAAGTACGTTTTAACTTCAATTCTCAAAAGTCACAAGAAACGATCAATGGTTATTTATTTTTACTACCTGCTTTAGTACTACTAGGTGTCTTTTTGCTTTATCCAATGGGAATGGCTTTTTATTATAGCTTCACAGATTTCTATTTATTAAAACCTGATCAAATACAATTTATTGGATTAGAAAATTTCACTTATATTTTCCAAGATGCTGAGTTTAAGCAAGCATTTAAAAATACAGCCTATTTTGCACTTCTAGTTGTACCAATTCAAATGGCTGTCGCGTTAGGGTTGGCCTTATTAATTAATCAGAAATTAAAAATGAAAGTATTATTCCGTACCGCATATTTCAGTCCAGTCGTAATGTCGTTAGTTGTTGTATCGATTTTATGGACGTTCTTATATAACCCAAATGAGGGTTTGATTAATGAAATGTTGGGAATGTTCGGCATCTCGCCACAACCTTTTTTAACGAGTCCAAATCAGGCGATGAATTCGATTATTGTTATGTCCGTATGGCAAGGGGCAGGGTTTCAAATGTTGATTTTCCTTGCGGGATTGCAAAATATTCCGAAGCATTTATATGAGGCTGCTTCGATTGACGGAGCAACTCCGTGGCAACGATTTTGGAATGTTACATTGCCAGGTCTAAGAAATGTCTCAGTGTTTATTTTCGTTACGATCACCATTGCTGCTGTGAAGTTATTGGTTCAACCGATGATTATGACACAAGGTGGACCATTAGGGTCAACGAAAACATTAGTTTACCATATTTATGAAACTGGTTTTAACTATCGGGATGTTGGGTATGCGTCTTCGATGGCAGTCGTTTTTACAATATTAGTATTAATTATTACGATCATACAACGTAAGGTCGTTACTGAGGAAAGGGGTTGAACGTAATGGAAAAGAGTAGATTAATCAAAAATACGATTCTTTACCTTTTTATGACGTTATTAGCGTTCATCTTCTTATTTCCTCTTATTTGGATGCTAGTTTCTTCATTAAAAAATGAATTTCAAATTTTTCAGGATATCGGATCGATCAAGGCATTTTTACCACCGGCGCCACCAGAGGGAGGCTATTTTGCCAATTATATCGCGGCATTCGAACGTGTTGATTTGTTCCGTTATATGTTAAATAGCTTAATTTATACAATCGGAATTCTGGTTTGTGGGTTAGTCGTTAATTCAATGGCGGGTTATGCATTAGCACGTTTTAATTTTCCGTTACGTCATTTCTGGTTAGCCGTCATCATTGCGACACTGATTATTCCACCAGAAAGTATTTTCTTACCGCTGTATGTCCTTGTTTATGATCTTGGCTGGGTCAATACGTATACTGGCTTAATTGTTCCGTTTATCGCAAATGCCTTTAGTATTTTCCTTTTTAGACAGTTCTTTATAGACTTTCCAAAAGAGATTGAAGAAGCGGCGAAAATTGATGGTTGTTCGCAGATTGGTATCTTTTTCAAGATCGTTGTGCCACTATCGAAACCAATTTTTGCCACAGTTGCAATTTTTACGTTTATTAACCACTGGAATGATTTCTTATGGCCGCTTGTCGTAGCGACTGAGGACCGGATGAGAACGATCCAAATTGGTTTGCAGTACTTCATGAATCAACCACCTATCCAGTGGGGACAAGTAATGGCAGCACTTACTGTCACAACGATTCCGATGTTATTAATCTTTATTTTCTTGCAAAGATATTACGTTCAAGGTTTAGCGCATACAGGTTCGAAAAACTAATGTAGTTGTAACGACGATTGGGAGTGACTTGCAATGGGGAAGGTTATGAGCTTAGGTGAGCTGTTAATCGATTTTGTACCAAAAGAAAAAGGGAAATCACTAAAGGAAGTAATGGAATTTGAGAAAGCGGCAGGCGGAGCGCCAGCGAATGTTGTCGCAGCTATAGCAAAACTTGGTGGAGATGCGTGTTTTATCGGGAAGGTTGGCAATGATGCGTTCGGTCACTTTCTTTATGAAGAATTACAAAATACAGGCGTTGACACTCGTTATCTTTTAAAAAGTGATGAGTACAAAACGGCGCTGGCATTTGTTTCGAATCAAGCAAACGGTGAAAGAGATTTCTTGTTTTACCGTGATCCATCTGCTGATATGATGTTGACTGCTAACGAAGTGGAGGAAACGTGGTTTGAAAAAGGGGATATCTATCACTTTGGATCTGTATCTTTAATCCATAATCCTGTGAAAGAGGCGACGGTTGAGGCACTTCGAATTGCCGAAGAAAAAGGGCTAATCATAAGTTTTGATCCGAATGTTCGTCTTGCGCTTTGGGATCATGCTGAGGCGGCAAAAGAGAGCATTCTTTGTTATTTTAACCGTGCTCATGTCGTCAAAGTCAGTGATGAGGAGCTTTTCTTTTTAACCGGTGTAGAAGATGAAACAGAAGCTGTTCGTGGGTTGTTTGGAGGAGTGAACAAACTTGTCATCGTGACAAAAGGTTCTTCTGGATCGAGTGTTTATACAACAGGCTTTGCTCTTGAGGTTGCCGCAGTGAAGGTTGATGCGCAGGATACAACAGGCGCAGGAGATGCTTTTGTTGGCGGGTTGCTATACTTCTTACAAAAAGAAACGAAGAATAAGGATCTAGCATCATTTTTAACAGATGAAGAGAAGGTAAAAGAGATGGTTCACTTTGCGAGTAAATGTGGGGCGATCACAACGACAAACCGCGGTGCGATACCAGCTTTGCCAGTATTAAGTGAAGTAAAGTAGAACGGGAGTGACGGATATGCAAGTAGGTGGAATAACAGGCGGGATATACAAAGTATGTGACTGGTTAATGAAACTAGCCATAATCAATCTATTATGGCTATTATTTACTTTGGTTGGTCTCGGACTATTTGGGATATTCCCAGCAACAGTTGCCATGCTATCCGTCCTTAATCGTTGGATCAACCAAGAAGAATGTAAAGTTGTGCCGTATTTCGCTACTGTATTTAAAAGGTCATTTGTAAAAGCGAATATTTTGATGGGCTTTGCTGTCATGGTTGGTGCAGTGCTTATTGCAAATTTTTATATCATTCAAGCGATGGATGGCTTATTACACGTCTTCTTAAAGTATGGAGTGATCGTGTTGTTCGTGTTTTATAGCATGATTGTTCTTTATGTATTGCCGGTTTTCTCACATCATTCTCAAGGAGTATGGAATACGTTCAAAATGTCATTTATAACGAGTGCTTTGCATCCGCTTCGTACAGGGGTATTAGTAGCAGGGTTCGGTCTTTTGTATTTGATTATTAGGTCTTTCCCGGGAATGATTCCATTTTATGGTGTGAGTCTTATTGGAATGTGGACAGCGGTTATTTTATCGCCGATTTTTGAGCGTGAACAAAAAAAGAAACATGAAGGTTTACCGATATTACAGTGAAAAGATGATTAAGGCGTAAAGAAGGATATCAAGGAGGTACCATATGACACGACATAAGCAAGCAGTTGAAAAAGCAACAAAATCGATTAATCAAGTAAAAGAAGAAGTCGGTACGAATCAGTGGCGACTAAAGTATCATGTATCTTCTCCAGCCTATTGGATCAATGACCCGAATGGCTTTAGTTTTTACAATGGCGAATATCATTTGTTTTATCAACACCATCCTTATTCTGCAAAGTGGGGTCCGATGCACTGGGGCCATGTGAAAAGCAAAGACTTAACATTTTGGGAGCATCTTCCGGTTGCCCTTGCGCCAAGTGAAGAGTATGACAAAGATGGGTGTTTTTCAGGTAGTGCGATCGAAAAGGAAGGAAAACTGTATCTGATGTATACCGGCCATAAGTGGACAGGGGATAATCATGATACAGACTTAGAGCAAGTTCAGTGTCTTGCTGTTAGTGAAGATGGAGTGAATTTTGAAAAACTAGCAAACAACCCAGTGATTGGCGCTGCGCCTGTTGGGGATATTCATCCACATCATATTCGAGATCCGAAAGTGTGGAAGCGTGGAGACGATTATTACTGTGTGATTGGGAATAAAACGAAGGATGAGGTAGGCCAGGTTCTGCTTTACCGCTCTCATGATTTAATAGAATGGGAGTTTGTAAATGTAGTAGCAAAAGGAGAAGGCAACTTTGGCTTCATGTGGGAGTGCCCAGATATTTTCGATCTTGATGGTCATGATGTCCTTGTGATGTCACCACAAGGAATGGAGCCTGAAGATTACCTCTATCATAATCTTCATCAGTCGGGTTACGTCATTGGCGAACTAGATTATGAGAGTGGAAAGCTAGACCATGGCAGCTTTGAACTTCTTGATTATGGCTTTGATTTCTATGCTCCTCAAACGACCATTGATGATCAAGGGAGAAGAGTTATGGTTGCTTGGATGGCGATGTGGGAAAGTGATATGCCAGAACAAGAGTTTAACTGGGCTGGAGCTATGACGTTGCCTCGGCAGTTATTCATTCAGGACGGGAAGATCATAAGTAAACCGATGCCAGAAGTGGAGAAATTACGAAATGAGCTAACGGCATATGAAAATGTAATTTTTGAAGGGAAGAAAGTACTAGGAGGGGTATCTGGTGATTGCATAGAGCTTGACGTAGTCATCGATGCAAAAGATGCTTCTTTGTTTGGTTTGAAGTTACGAGTAAATGAAGAGAAAGGCGAAGAAACGGTTGTTCGTTATGACTTGGCTGAAGGCTTTCTAACGCTGGATCGCAACAAATCAGGAAAAGGATTAGATGGTATTCGTCAAGCGCCTGTTGAGTTAAAGGATAACGAGCTTCACTTACGAATTTTCATGGATCAATCCTCTGTCGAAATTTTTGTTAATGGTGGAGAGAAAGTTATGACATCAAGAATTTACCCTGGGCAAGCGTCAACTGGGGTTGAGTTTTTTGCTGAGGGGACGGTTTCGATTAAGAGCTTGAAAAAATGGAGTTTAAACGAAAGTGTTGGGTGCGAACCTGTTCATTCTAAAAGTCTGTCTGAAATTTAAAAAATGGTTATAAGCAACCTTAGTTCGGTAAGTTACTGGACTAAGGTTGTGTAATAGAAGCAACTTTTTATTGAATACAATAATGATCATTTGCTTTTATTTTTAATTTTACCAAACGATTACGTGACCGCTTGCATTATACATTAAAATGAAAGCGCTTCTATAAAATAGTACTAGGAGGAGAAGGGTATGAATGGAAGGAAGTTTAGGAGATTTATGCTGTTATTTCTGACAATTTTATTAGTAAGTCACCCATTTTTGATGTATCCAGTTTCTGCTGAAACAGTGACAAATGAAAGTGATAATTTCCCTAACGTGATTGAAAATCCTAGTTTTGAAACAGGGGATTTAACAGGGTGGACAGTTGTAGAAGGAGATGCATTCGGTCCGGAAAGTGTGTCTAATGAAACGGCGTGGTGGGATGAAGAAATTCCATTCAATCAAGAAGATGAGTACTTTCTAAATGGTTGGGCGCTTCCTGAGAAGGAAACAGGAATCTTGCGTTCATCGACTTTTACGTTAGATGGGTCAGGCTGGATGACTTTTAAATTAGGGGGAGGTGCGAATCCAGAGCTTGTCCATATCAATATTTACGATGCTGACATAGATAAGTTACTAGCCCAATACGGAAATACAGAATTTTGTGATTGTCATTTCCCTAGTATTGAAGAAGGAATGAATCTAGCAAATCTAGTACAATATAAAGCAGATTTAACGCCGTATCTTGGCAGGAATCTATATATCGAACTAGTCGATAACGCCGTAGAAGATTGGGGGCTGCTGTTTGCAGATGCCTTTTTTACCTACCATGATGAGGTACCGACAGTTGGAGTAGAGGCTATTTCCTTGTCCCCGGCAACAATTGAAGAAACAGAAGCGCCTGAAAAGGAAGGAGCTGAAGACGCAGTGCCTAAAGAGGAGGAAGCACGAGAAGAATCAGAAGAAGAAACAGAAACACCTAAAGAAAAGGAAACGTCTGAAAATATCCCTGGAGATTATTATGATGAAGCGTTTCGATCACAATTTCATTTCACACCAGAAAAAAATTGGATGAACGATCCAAATGGTATGGTGTATTTGGATGGAGAATACCATTTGTTTTATCAACATAACCCAACGGATAAAGTATGGGGACCGATGTATTGGGGTCATGCAATTAGTACAGACTTAGTCAACTGGGAGCATATGCCGATAGCGCTGTATCCAGATGAAAACGGGTTCATTTGGTCAGGGAGTGCGGTTGTTGATGAGAACAATACAAGTGGATTTGGCGATGGCAGTGGGCCGCCATTAGTAGCGATATTTTCTTATGAATTAGGTAATGATAACCAAACGGTTGGTTTAGCGTACAGTAACGATAAAGGAAGAACATGGGAAAAGTATGAAGGGAACCCTGTTATAGATATGCCAGAAGAAACGAAAGTGACTAGTGGTGGAGAAGGTGTATTCAGAGACCCGAAAGTATTTTGGAATGAGGACAACAATGAGTGGGTCTTTGTTATAGCTAGTGGAAAACAAGTTGACTTCTATACGTCACCAAACTTAAAAGAGTGGACAAAGGTAAGTCGCTTTGAAAATCCAGCGGTTAATGGAGACCTTGGAATATGGGAATGTTCCGATCTAATTAAGTTACCTGTAGCAACTGAAAACGGAATAGAAGAAAAATGGGTTCTCATTACAAGTGTAGCGAATGGTCCAACTGGTGGACAAGGAATGGGCTACTTTATTGGAGAGTTCGATGGAGAGAACTTCACCCCAGATGAGGAAGAAATTAAGTGGTTCGACTATGGTGCAGATATTTATGCAGGCGTGACGTGGAGTAACACACCAAATGAACGCCCGATCTTGCTTGGATGGATGAGTCCGCCAAAGTATGCTGGGGATACACCAACCGATCCTTGGAGAAGTGCGATGACACTTCCTCGAGAGTTAAGGTTAGAACAAACGGATGCGGGAATTCATTTAGCGCAAGCTCCAGTGAACGAGTTAGAATCGTTACGTGGAGAACAAGTAAGCTGGGAGAATGAGACGGTAGAAAGTACAAATGACCTCCTATCAGGTGTTGAAGGGGATACGTTAGAGATTATTGCAGAAATTGATCTTGTGCAGACGACTGCCAATGAGGTAGGCTTTCACGTAAGAAAAAGCGATACAGAATATACAGCGATTGGCTATCAAGTTGATGAGAAAGAAGCATATGTCAATCGTGAAAATTCAGGAATAGTAGATTTCCATCCTGATTTTGCTGCAAAACATACGGCTTCGTTAGAAATGAATGCTGAGACGTTAAAACTGCATATGTTTGTGGATCGTTCTTCTGTCGAAGTGTTTATTAACGATGGTGAGACTGTCTTTACGGAACAAATCTTCCCTGATCCAACTAGTAAAGGATTAGAGCTATTTGCCGATAACGGAACCATTCATCTAAAAAATCTAGAAATCTATCAATTAAATAGCTCTGAATTTACACCAGGTTACAAAAATGATTTTAAACGAAGTTATGGTCATTACCCTAATGAAATTGATGTTGATGATTTACCAACTGACATTGAAAATGCAAGTTTTGAAACGGGGGATCTAACTGGTTGGATTACGTATGGAAGTGCATTTAATGGGGTTGTATCTGATGAAACTCAATTTTGGGGCGGACCGTTTAATCAAGAAGGCGCGTACCATGTTTGGGGTTTTGCAGGTGCAAATAATGATGATCGTTCTGACATCCGTACAGGTGTGATGAAATCTAGCTTATTTAAGCTAGATGGAAATGGAACTGTTAACTTCCTAGTAGGAGGCGGACAAGACGATCAGAATCTATACGTTTCTTTGGTTAACGCTGCAACTGGAGAAGAGTTATTTAGAACGACTGGAAGAAATACAGAGCAATATCGTAGAGTGTCATGGAATGCTTCAGAGCACTTAGGTGAAGCGGTTTTTATTAAAGTCGTTGATAGACATTCTGGTGGATTTGGTCACATTAATGTTGATGACTTTAACGTGTTAAATTCAAGTGAGGATGTTATTCCTAATGAGATTGAAAATCCAGGCTTTGAAACAGGAGATTTAACTGGATGGACGGTTGTTGAAGGAGAAGCATTCGCTAATGAAAATGTAACAAATGAAGAAGCTTATTGGGAAGATGTGCCGTTTAATCATGTTGGAGTATATCACCTTCATGGTGCACAAAACGATGGTGACAATAAAACAGGTGTTCTAAAATCTTCACACTTTGAGTTAGCTGGTACAGGTGAGATTAGCTTCTTAATTGGTGGAGGCAATGATATTGATAACTTGTATGTTGCTCTTGTTAGGGCAGAGAACGACGAAGAATTAATGAAGGCTACGAACGAGAATTGGGATGACGCTCAAGGTGAGTCTTACCACAGAGTCGTTTGGGATGCTTCTGATTATATTGGAGAAGAAGTCTACATGAAAGTCGTAAATAACAAGATTGGAGGCTGGTCACATATTAATGTTGATGACTTTAGAGTGTTAAAACATGGAATCGTTGCTCAATGGTCTTTTGACGAAGGAGAAGGTAAAATCACGAAAGATGACGTTTCGGGATCTGAAGAAAAAATAGAGTATATTTTTAATGACGCAGTAGATAAACCTTCAACAGATCCTCTTTGGAGAGATGGAATTGATGGCAGTAGTTTGCTTTTTGACGGATACTCTACGTATGTTCAAAGAGAAGCAACGGAGTTCGCAAAAGTGACAGATGCCCTCACGATTGAAGCTTGGGTAGCGCCAAGAGCGTATGAATGGGGAAATGAAGGCAAAAAGTCGATGATTGTGAACCAGCATAATACGAGCAAAAATGAAGGCTTTGCATTAGGAATGGGTCGACATGGGAGCTGGTCATTTGAAGTCGGCATGAACGGGGAATGGATTGAACTTTGGGCAGATGAAGATAAGCCGTTAGAGAAGTTTAAGTGGTCCCATATCGTCGCAACATATGATAAGCAAAAGAGTGAGTTGACATTGTATTTAAATGGAGAAGCAGTAGGAACGACAAAAACGCCATTAAATGCAAATATTACGCCGTCAACAGAGCCGCTTATTATTGGGAAGCATAATCATCCAGCGATTATTAATGGTACGTTTGCAGCAAATATGTTTAATGGATTGATGGATGAAGTGAAAATTTATAGTGAGTCATTTAGTGAAGAGAAAGTGAATGAGGTTTATAACACTTATGTAAGCTCTTTTGAAAATGGCGAGCATCCAACTCCGCAGTTAGAAATGGATCGTAGTCGTTTTGACGGAGATCGTCATCGACCGCAGTATCACTTTATTTCACCTGAACATTGGATGAATGAGCCGCACGCTCCGTTTTATTTTAATGGAAAATACCATCTCTTTTATCAGCATAACCCGCAAGGACCGTATTGGAGCCATATTCATTGGGGACATGCTGTTAGTGATGATATGGTTCATTGGGAGGATATGCCTGTTGCTCTAGCACCGGATGGAGGCTCTGTTACCCCAGATGGAGTATGGTCAGGAGATGCAACGTTTGATGCAGATGGTCTACCTGTTCTATTGTTTACAGCTGGTGATGATAGCAAAGTTCCAAATCAAATGACCGGACTTGCAAGAAGTACCTTTACTGAAGACGGGGATATCAGCTTACCAAATTGGGTAATGAATGATGAGCCTGTAACGGTTCAAGAGCCTAATTTACACGCCGATGAAGGCGAGGTTTGGTACGGACAATTTAGAGACCCATATGTGTGGAAAGATGGCGATACTTGGTATCAGTTAGTCGGTTCTGGGATTCGAAATGGTGACAGCAGTGTAGGTGGTACAGCCCTTCTTTATACGTCAACAGACTTAGAAAATTGGACATACGAAAAGCCGTTTTTTGTTGGTGATTACGTGAACTATCCTGAAACAGGACAAGTATGGGAGTTGCCTGTATTCTTACCTCTAAATGACAAAGACGGAAATGAGACAGGCAAACATGTCCTTTTTGTTAATCCATGGTATGAAAGCTATAGCCCGCACAACGTAAAATATGTATGGCATTGGATTGGAACGTGGGATAAGGAAAACCTTGAATTTACTCCTGATCACACTGAGCCAAGAATATTTGATAAGGGTGAGCATTTCACTGGTCCAAGCGGGTTTGTCGACCCTGATGATCGTTCCATTTTATTTAGTATTGCTCAAGGGAAACGTTCGGAACAAGCGCAACATAATGCGGGTTGGGCCCATAATGCTGGGTTGCCATTAAGCCTTACGTTACGAGAAAATAATCAACTTGGAATTGAACCAATTGAAGAGTTACAAGACCTTCGAATGAAGCAAGTAGCTTCATTTGAAAATAAAAAGATCTCTAAAGCAAATAAGCTCTTATCAGACGTTCAAGGAGATTTATTAGAGGTTATTCTTGAAGTAGAAAATCATAATGCAAGTGAATTTGGAATTAAAGTGAGACGTAGTGAAAATGGAGAAGAGGAAACACTGATCTATTATGACTATGAGAACTCGATGTATTCGATTGATCGAAACAAGTCTAGTTTAGATCCTGATGTTCGTAAAGGGATTCAAGGAGATGTGATGGAGCTAGATGGAGAAAACTTGAAACTTCACATTTATTTAGACCGATCAATGGTAGAAGCTTATGCGAATGGCTATAAGAGCCTTACCTCAAGAGTGTATCCGACGCTCTCTGATGCTCTTGGATTGGAGTTATGGAGTGAAGACGGACAAGTGACAATTAAGTCAATGGAAGTATGGGAACTCGGCTCTGCTTATGGAGAAACTGTACCAGCACATTGGCCAGATGTTGAACAAGCTCCAGAGTCTATTACCTTACCAAATCACGATTTCCAAACAGGAGACTTTTCTGGTTGGATCGTAGAAGGCAATGCTTTTACAGATGAGCATATTACGAATCGTTATGATTGGGGCTGGGGTGGTCCGTTCAACCAAGCACATACAGCTGTTGACCCGAACCATTATCATTATTGGGGTTTCCATCCTGATCACGGAGGAGATGGTGCCACTGGAGTCATGAAGTCACAAAACTTTATTTTAGGTGGCAATGGTCAAATTGACTTCTTAGTAGCAGGAGGAAACATTCCTGATCAGCTTTATGTAGCATTAGTGAGATCATCTGACGGTGAATATTTAATGAAAGCAACTGGTCATAACTCTGAACAATATCGGAGAGTAAGCTTTGATGCATCTGAGTATATTGGAGAAGAGTTATATGTAAAAGTTGTCGACAAAGCAACAGGTGGCTGGGGACATATCAATTTGGATAATGTGAATGTTCCGGTTGATCCTATTACGGAATTTGATTTAACAGGGCTAACAGAAGAACAAGAAGAGGAAAAGGAAATTGAGAAAGGGAAGTCTGATATCATATTACCAAATGGTAAGGTTCTATTAAAAGGTGGAACATCACGTATTGAATTACTTGTTGAACTTTCAAAAAGAACAAAGGTAGAATAGGTTCAGCTTAGTGAAAAAGTGCTCAGAAACTTGAAAGGCTAGAGAAGTAATAAATGTTGGAAGTGAATATCTAACACTGAAAAATAGAATGAAAGAAAGGTTAGCTGATACGGCAACATGTATCTATAATTGATAAATAGTTGCATAACCTAGTTGCTAGAATTCCTTGGCCGCTTTCATATCCAAAAACGAACAGAACACTAAAGCCATTGCTTTAGTGTTTTGTTATCTCTAAATGCTTTATTTTTCAATTATTATGTTCATCTATTATTTGGCGGAAGGGTACCTCTATACGCCAATGCCTAATTTCCATAAGGATAAGCTCTTATCCCGATCTTGTTCAATAGGATATCGTATCTCTTAGGAAAAGGTGATTTGATGTTTACTGCTTCATTTCAAGGTAGCGTACCATTTTCTCCACTAATTCATGGACACTTTTGGCACCATCCGGGCCTTTATCAAGGATATCCTGGCTACGGGCATGGGCACTTTGGGCATCCGAGTTATCATCACGGACATGAACACCATTGGCATAACTATTATCAGCATTACCATCACGGGCATCACAAAGCTCACGGGCAGCACGCCCATCATCAGTCTCATGCAAAGAATCATCAGGCTGATCATTCACATCATGGATACGCGTTCGGACAAGGTTCGGGTCAATTCCCTGATTATTATAATCATAATTACTAGGAGTAAAGTAGAAAAGCTCAATTAATGATGAACTGGGAAGCGCGATATGCAAATTAACAATTTGGAAAAAGAATACAGTCGTAACCGATAAGCACCTGACCACTGATGGTCGGGTGTTTTTAAGTGGGAAATCGGGAGGTACCAGGTACCTCCCAAAAAAAGATGTTTTTAAAATTTTCAGAGTGGGTAGTAGAATAATACAGCTAAAAAAGGGAGGTTCTATTGATGATTACGATAAAACCGAACAATTTAGACACAGTCATGGAAGTAGTTGTAAATGGAAAGATCACGAAAGAAGATATTGAAGAGTTTGAAACAGAATTTAAACAGGAACTTACGCAGAATCACAAGGAGAATCTATTGATAGCTGTTCATGAAATAGAGGGGTGCTCTATGCAGGCGATCATAGAAGATTTAAAATTTAGTGCCAAACATTGGAAAGAGTTTCAGAAGATCGCAGTTTTCACGGATAAAAAATGGATCGAGGTTAGCTCCAAACTTAGTAATTTTGTACCTGGAGTTGACGTGAAACATTTTGAGTTTGGTGAAAGAGAGAGGGCGCTCGCCTGGTTGGCTTAAACGAGTTAGCAGACAAGAATGATTAGGTAGAATAGGTTTGATTATTGACTGACAGGGTAGTCAGTTGATAGAGACAAATACTCGAGGAGATGATTTAGAAGATGGATAAGAAAATGATCGAATTAATTGAAGGGTTAAATGAAGATTTAGCAAATGAATATGCAGCAAGTATTATGTACACAAACAATGCAGCGGTTGTATCTGGCTTATACAGACAAACGTTAAAACCCTTTTTCGAAGCGGAAATTTCAGATGAACAAGGACATGCTCTCTATTTAGCAGAAAAAATCAAAATTCTTGGTGGCACTCCGACAACAAAACCAGCAGAAGTTAAGCAACATTTTGATGTGAAAGCAATGCTGGAAGAAGCGCGGCAAGCGGAAAAAAATACGATTTTACGTTATGAAACACGTAAGCAACAAGCTGCTGACCTAGGTCATACGGAACTCGTTGTGAAGCTTGAAGATATGATTGCCGATGAAACACATCATATGGAAGAGTTAGATCGAATACTTGCAGATGCGAAGTTTAATTAAAGTAGGATAGCTGTAAAAAAATGGCCGTAATGAGTGCATAACTAAGCCTTATTGAAGAGTAGGTTGGACTACAAAGTATGACTCAAGGATTTAAAAACTATATTAAGTATAATGACTAGAAAGGATGATTGAAAATGGCAACAGTAACAGCTGGATTTCAAGTTTTACCGGATGGAAAAGATGTGAATACGGATGGAATGATTCCAGAGATCATCGAGGTCGTGAAAGACTCTGGTCTAAAATATGACGTTGGTCCTATGGAGACGGTCGTTGAAGGAAACTTGCACCAAGTATTTGAGTTGATTCAAAAAGCACAGCAAGTAGGGATTAACACAGGCGCATCTGAGTGTATCACGAATATTAAAATTCATTATAAGCCGAATGGTGTCACAATTGGAGATAAGAAATATTAATAAAAGGCTGTTTTCGTAATGATTGTTGCTTTTGAATAGGGTTATTTCCTCATAGTGAAATGGAGCGGAAGTCACTCGACTCCTGCGGGATATAGAGGAAAGGGCGAGACCCCACAGGCGTAGCCGAGGAGGCTCGGCACCTCCCCGCGGAAAGCGAGTGGCTGTAGCGCAATGGAACGAACACGTCACTTCTCCTAACCGATAAAAACAACAAAGTATGCGAAAACAGCCTAATAAAAAGAGCAAACCAGGTGGCTTGCTGCCTGGTTTGCAAACTTTCTTAACCATACCAATTAGCAACGAATAACACTCGTAAACAAAAAACAACCCATATCCGTAATTCCTACACAGAAACTTATGTTGAAAGCGCTTGACAATTCTTTTTATCCATTATAATATCACTTTAGTAAACGTTTACTCTATTTAAACTTAACTAGGTGAAAAGATGAATCCAACAATTAAAGACGTTGCAAAAAAAGCAAATGTGTCAATCGCAACTGTATCACGTATCTTAAATGAGCAAAAGGGATATTCAGCGAAAACGAAGGAACGCGTTATGGAAGCGATTAACGAACTTGGCTACCAACCAAATGCTGTTGCAAGAGGGTTAATCAATAAGCGAACACAAACAATTGGGATATTGTTTCCAGATGTTTCGAGTATGTTTTCAGCAGATATTTTAAAAGGTATTGAAGAGGTTGCTCATAACAGGGGACATAGCATCGTTGTCTGTCACACTGGTGAATCTGGCAATCGAATGATGGAGTATTTACAGCTATTAAATGAAAAGCGTGTTGATGGTATTATTTTTACTAGTGCAGTGATAACGGAGGCGTATTATAAAACGCTTAAGGAAATGAAGATTCCTGTCGTGTTAGTTGCAACCCAATCTTATCGTTTTCCGCTTCCATATGTAAAAGTTGATGATAAACATGCCGCTTATAGTGCTGTAAGCTATCTGATCCAAAAAGGTCATCGTAAAATTGGGATGATTAGTGGGGATATGGCTGATAAGATTGCTGGTCGTCCCAGAGTTGAAGGGTATAAACAGGCGCTGGAAGATCATGGAATTTCATTTGATGAAAAGAAGCTTGTTGTTACACCTGGGTTTAGTTTTGAAAATGGTAGTGGGATGCTCCAAAAACTTTTAAAACAGGAAAGAGATATAACAGCTGTTTTTGCAGCTAGTGATGAATTAGCTGTTAGTGCCATGTCTGATGCGTTTGAAATGGGTATTCATGTACCTGAGGAGTTATCAATCATTGGATATGATAACTTGAAAGTTGCTGAAATGTCTATTCCACCTCTTACCACATTAGCACAGCCGTTGTACGAGATGGGAAAACTCAGTGCAGAATTACTTTTAGACATGCTGGTGACAGGTGAAACTGTTGAAAGTCGAATAATACCGCACAATATTATTGAACGTAAAACAGTGAAGAAGGTTAATTGAATTTTTTTTAGTAATTTACGTAAACGTTTTCTCTATCTATGTAGTTAATAATTATAATCTAACATAAACATCAATAAAAATGTTTATGATTTCTTAAATTATTTTACGTAAACGTTTACTCTTTTGAGCGATTTCCAATAGTATTAAGAGGAGGTGAAAGGAAAATAAGAGTTTAACCGTTGTAGTGATAAAAACATTGAATTAAGACAATATCTAATTAATATAGGGGGTAAATAAAATGAAAAAATTATTAGGTACGGTTATGTCAGGATTTTTAGCAGTTGGTTTACTAGCTGGCTGTGGTGGAGGAAATGGTGGCGCTGATGATGGCACAGTAACATTAGAATTCTTTCAATTTAAATCAGAAGCAGTAGGTACGTACGATCAATTAATCGCGAAATTTGAAGAAGAACATCCAAACATCAAAATTGAACAAAATAATGTTCCAGAGTCAGATACTGTCCTCTTATCTCGTTTATCGCAAAATCAAATTCCAGAAATTGTGGCAATGAATGGAAACAGTGTATACGGTGAAATGGCACGTGGAGGATCTTTTGTTGATTTTACTGACGATGAAAGTAAGGACAATATCATTCCAGCCTATATTGATATGATCAATCAACTGGCAGATAACGGAGAGACGAACGGACTTCCACATTCTACAAACGCAAACACGGTTTTATATAACAAAACAAAATTTGAAGAGTTGGGGTTAGAAATTCCAACAACATGGGATGAGCTTATCGAGGTAGCGGAAGTGATTGAAGCAGCAGGAGAAACGCCATTCTACTCTGCTTATGGGGAAGCGTGGACGGCATTACCACCATTTAATGCGCTAGCATCTAATCTTCATGGGGACGACTTCTTTGAAAAGCGACACGCAGAAGAAACAACATTTGCTGATCGTTATCAAGAAGTTTCAGAAAAAATGCTAACTCTTTTAGAGTATACAGATAACGATGTATTCGGAACGAACTATAATCAAGCTAACTCAGCATTTGCTAATGGTGAATCTGTGATGTACATGCAAGGGGTTTGGGCAATTAGTCAAGTTGAAACAGCAAACCCGGATATTGAAATAGGGGCCTTTGCCTTGCCTGCATCAAACAACGCTGATGAAAATCGTTTAGTCTCTGGTGTTGATACGCTTCTTACCATTTCAGCAACAGCTAACCATCCAGAAGAAGCGAAGACATTTGTTAACTTCTTATTAGAAGAAGAAAACGTTCAATTTTACATTGATGAGCAGAAGCTATTCTCAGCTGTAGAAAATGTCTTCCAAGAAGATCCAACAGTTGCAGATTTACAAGTACACTTTGAAGAAGGAACGATCACAAGTTTCGCTGATCACTACTACTATCCAGGTATGCAAGTAGAGAA